>JBJESY010000160.1:0-3092 GCA_051883035.1 Anaerovoracaceae bacterium
CCATTAATTCCACGCCGAGAAGGATGATAGAAGAAGCTTTGAAAGACGCAGCAGAAAAGGCAGGTTACCGGGGCGGCCTGAAAGCGGTCATTTCCGTACCGGGTGGTGAAAAAACGGCAGAAAAAACCTTTAATCCGATTCTTGGAATCCAGGGAGGTATCTCTATTCTGGGCACCTCGGGCATTGTGGAACCGATGAGTGAAGCAGCCCTGATCCGGAGCCTGGAACTGGAGATGAAGCAGCAGGCAGCATCCGGGAGAAAGTATCTGGTGGTGACGCTGGGAAACTACGGAAAGAATTTTCTGGCGGAGCTGGACGATGTGCCGGTGAAGGATTCGGTGAAATGCAGCAACTATATCGGTGAGGTCATTGACATTGCCGTGAATCTGGGTGTAAAAGGCCTGCTGTTCGTGGCCCATATCGGCAAGTTTGCCAAGGTGGCAGGGGGCATCATGAATACCCATTCCAGAAATGCAGATGCAAGGGCAGAAATCATTGCGGCAGCTGCGCTCAGAGCGGGCATTTCAAGAGAAGGGGCAATGCGAATCCTGGAAACACCAACCACCGATGCGGCACTGGACATTCTGGCGGAAGAAAACATCATGAAACAAACCATAGACGTGCTCATGGAAAAGATCGCGTTCTATCTGGATCACAGATGCTATGGCGCCATTGAGACGGAAGCACTGGTCTTCTCCAATGACAGGGGTTATCTGGGCGAGACGGCCGGGTTCCGGGAAATGGTGGAAAAGATAAAAGGAGAACAACATGAAGGGTAGACTTTACGGAATCGGCGTAGGTCCCGGAGATCCGGAACTGATGACCATAAAAGCAAAGAAGACCATCGAAGCCAGCGACATTGTCGTTGTGCCGGGTGAGAATGTGGAAGACTCCATTGCTTACAGAATTGCAAAGGGTGCATGTGAGAACCTGGATGATTTAAACCTGATCGCACTGGAAATGCCCATGGTGAAAGACAAAGAAATGCTGAATGCAATGCATGAGAAGGCGGCACGCCAGATTGAAGCCTGGCTGGATGAGGGCAAGACCGTCAGCTTTCTTACCCTGGGAGATGTGACCGTATATTCCACCTACATGTATGTCCATCAGAGAGTGGTAAGAGACGGTTATGATGCGGCCATCGTCAACGGCATCACCTCCTTCACGGCAGCCGCAGCGCGGCTGAACACGGATCTGGTGGAACGAGCCGAGCCGCTCCATGTCATTCCGGCCACCTTCAAAGTGGATGGCATGGCAGAACTTCTTTCTCTTCCAGGTACCAAGGTGCTCATGAAGTCCGGAAAGGAAATCGGAAAGGTACGAGAAGCGATCCTTGCCAGCGGACAGAAGGCCATGATGGTGGAAAACTGCGGCATGCAGAATGAAAAAATCTATCTTGATGCAGAGGATATTCCGGACACTGCATCCTATTATTCACTGATTATAGTAAAAGAACCCCAGGAGGAAGCTGAATGAAAACAATACATTTTGTCGGTGCCGGAAGCGGTGCCGCAGATCTGATCACTTTAAGAGGAAAACAGCAGCTGGAAGAAGCGGATATCATCATCTATGCCGGATCCCTTGTGAATCCGCAGCTTCTGAACTATGCGAAAGAAAGCTGTGAAATCTTCAATTCCGCGAAAATGACGCTGGAAGAAGTTCTGGATGTAATGCTGCGGGGCACGAAGGAAGACAAGCAGATTGTAAGACTTCACACCGGTGACCCGTGCCTCTATGGTGCAATCCGTGAACAAATGGATGTTCTAGACCGCGAAGGAATCCCTTACGATTATACGCCGGGCGTCAGTTCCTTCTGCGGCGCGGCATCCGCACTGAACCTTGAATATACCCTTCCTGATATTTCGCAGAGCGTCATCATTACCAGAATGGCGGGCAGAACGCCGGTGCCGGAAAAGGAAAGCATCGAATCCTTTGCGGCCCATAACGCCACCATGGTTGTCTTCCTTTCCACCGGTCTTCTGGAGGAACTGAGCCAGCGGCTCATTGCCGGCGGATATACAGCAGATACGCCGGCTGCCATCGTGTATAAGGCAACCTGGGATGACGAAAAATCCTTCATCTGTACGGTAGGTACCCTGGCAGAAACCGCCAGAAAAAACAACATTACCAAGACAGCACTTATGATCATTGGCAATGTGGTCGGATGCACCAGTTATGACAGATCGAAGCTTTACGACCCGGGATTTACCACGGAATTCCGGGAAGCAACAAAGTAAGAACGTAGAAATAAGGAAACAGGATGAAAATTTCGATTCTCTGTCTGAGCCTCTCGGGCTATGAAACAGCCCTTGCGCTCAGAGATATTCTGAAAACAGAACATGACACAGAAATCTTCCGAAAGGGTAAATCCTTTGCGAACTCCATTCCGGATTCTCTGCAGGAATGGACAGAAACGCATTTTGAAGAGGACGCCATCATTTTTGTCAGCTCTGCAGGAATTGCAGTACGTGCCATCGCCCCTTTCGTCCGGAGCAAAAAGACGGACCCTGCGGTGCTGGTTGTGGACGATATGTTCCATTTCGTGATTCCGATTCTCTCCGGACACCTGGGGGGAGCCAATGAACTTGCATCGCAGATTGCCGATGCGAAGGGAGCCACCGCAGTGATTACCACGTCGACGGACATTCATGGTAAGTTTGCACCGGATGTCTTCGCGAAAAAGAACGGGCTGGTGATTACCGACTTTACCAGAGCCAAAGAAGCGGCAGCCGCACTGGTTCGAGGGGAAAGGGTGATCGTGTACTGCGACAGTGCGGTGGTGGGGCCCATTCCGGAGGAAGCCCAGGTAAAGCCTCTGGACCAGCTCAGACAGTTTGGAACGCGCAGATCGCCAAAAGGCGATTCGAATCGCTTTTCCATCGTGATATCCCCTTATGAAAAGGACGGCACCATATTGGAAAATGCACTGTGGCTAATTCCGAAAACCGTGTATCTGGGCATCGGTCTCCGGGAGGGAAAAACCAGGGAAGACGTGGAAAAAGCCGCAAAAGCCTGCATGGAACAGGCAGGAATCACGGCACTTGCCGTAAAGAAAATGGCTTTCTCTGAAATTAGGCAAATCCATGATAATT
>JBJESY010000161.1:0-3081 GCA_051883035.1 Anaerovoracaceae bacterium
GTCAACAGGAATATCTTCGGGCTGATGACTTTAATTCCATAATACATCATGGAAGGAATGGTACCTGCAGCCATCCAGGATGCAATCATGGCGCCTACCACTGCCAGGATCAGACAAGCCTGCATGGAACGGTTAATGGAAGCCAGGATACCCTGTTCCAGGTATGCCCATTTCCAGCCGTTGGCGCAGGCTACAATTGCAGCAACACAGGCTGCCAGAATCAGAGCGATGTGCGGTTCGCCGCCGCGGTCCATCAGAATGGACCACATAAGCAGTCCTACCATTGCCAGTATGACAATCAGACATTGCCACATAGGAATCTTCTTACCCATAATAAAGTCCTCCTTTAAAAAAGTGTAAAAAAGTATAAAAAACAGCCGACCTCTTGTAAAAAGGTACAGGCACATTGTAGTTTCTTCACACAGTTTTCACAATTACCCGAAAGTATAATCCTGCCTAAACTTTCGTTTATTTTTCGGGGAAATGTGGAGGGAATACGGCTGGAACATGAAATAGACAATAAAACAGACGGTAGTCCCCAGGGACGACCGTCCGTTTTATCATGCTATTTCAGCGGCTGTACGTTTTCTGTCTTCGTATTGCTATCTGGAGCAATTACAGAAAATAACTACCAGCAGTAAGAAAAAGAACAGTAAGCTGGTATCGATGCCGCCGCATTCTCTGTCTCTGTCACCTAACAGACCACAATTATTTCCCATATCATTCACCTGCAACTTTCTTCATATTTTTGAATTTGAATCATATTCAGTTGTAGTATAGAATATGCTGATACGGGAGAATGTGTGTCTTTACAGCTGGTTTTCCAGGGAGATTTTCTCTTTCAGAGTATCCAGATCTTTTGCGGTGATATGGTAAATCACCTCGTTTTCCCATGCGTTCAGGTATCCTCCTGTTCTTCCGCCACATAATACTGCCCCAGATGCCAGATTCTGCCGTCTTCGACGATGGTGACATACTTTCCCGTTGATGTCATGCGCAGGGCCGCATCAACCGCTTCCTCTTCTCCGCTTCCCAAAATCCATTCTCCCGGCTGTATTCCTCAATTCCAGCATTTCCAGTCTCTTCGGACAAAAAGAAAAAGAGCCGAGGCTCCCGGTTTCATCCGAAAGCTGCCGCTCTTTTGCTTTTTTGCATTTCGTATTATGCAGTTCTGCATCTGTTTTTCGTTTGAATTATGCAAGACGGAATGATTCCTCGGGTAAATCATCCAGATCCGTCCAGACCTTCACCACCCGATCTGCCGTAAACTGCTCCCAGGCCGCACAGCAACTGCTGCATCCTCCCACCACAATCAGCAGATCATAGCAGGTTCCTTCCGCCGCAATCTCTGCATCCCACTCCGGATGTTTCTCAGTCAGACGTTTCACCAGTGCACCCCGGTCATACCGCGGATTGCAGCCGCCGCAGTACCGGAACGCCACTTTCATCCGTCCGTCGCTGCCTTTTCCCGAAGTACCGGACATGCGGCAGATATCGGACATGCCGGAGACGCCGCCCATCACTTTGCCTCCCGTGAAATGCCGCCATTGAGGATTTTGCGGGCCATATCCAGCAGATCTTCACTGACCGTATTGTCCAGCATCACGTCCTTCACCTCCGGCAGCTTGCCCATGATGGACTCTTTCACCACCATTTCCAGCGTATCGGAAGATGCCATGCATCCGGCGCAGGCACCGTGAAATTTCACCCACGCAATCCCGTCTTCGTATGCGGTGAGCGATGCGCTACCTCCGTGAAGCGCCAGCTGCACATTTACCACCTCATCAATAATTTCCTGAATCTGTTCTTCGATTCGCTTCTCTGCTTTGCTGCTTTCCGTATTGCTCATTTGATTCACTCTTGCATCTCTCCTGTTCCGTACACTCTTTTCATTGATTTTATTCTATGGCATTCAGCTCATTGAAAATTTTCTGCATCCGCTTATCCAGCGTGGCGCTGACTTCCGCACAGGCCTTCAGCTCGATATCGATGCGGGCAGGAATCTCCTTGGTCTTTTTATACCTGAGATTGTGCTCCAGACTTGCCCAGAAATCCATGGCCACCGTCCGGATCTGGATTTCCACCGGCACTTCTTCTCTTCCGTCCAGCAAAAATACCGGTACCGAAATCACCAGGTGCAGGCTCCGGTACCCGTTGGGCTTCGGATTTTCGATGTAGTCCTTCTTCGTGATCAGCTTCACATCGTTCTGGGCGATGAGCATATCCGCCAGTGTATATACGTCCTCCACGAAATTGCAGACCACCCGGATTCCGGCAATATCAAAAATATTGTCCTTGGCCGATTCGATGGACACTTCCTTTCCCAGACGCTCCAGCTTCTCCTCGATGCTGGCGGGAATTTTCAGCCGCCGCTCCATGTGATGGATCGGGTTATAGTCATGGCGCACCGCAAAATCCTCACTCAAGATTTCAATCTTCGTCCGGACTTCTTTGATTGCCGCCCGGTAAGCATGACGAAATACTTCGAATCCCTCCTGGGATTCGATTCTATGTAACTCTCCAGACACGTTCTACCTCACTCAATATACAATTTACAACATACGCATACAACTTGAACCATAAATGGTTTTACATATTTATTATAACCGATTATAATAGAAAAGAAAAGTCTTTTAAAAAGAAGAAAGGATTCACATGAACCACACGAAACCTTTACATCCAATAGATGCATATCCGCATCCGGACGGCCCGCAGGAAAGCCGGAAGAAAAGCCTGCACAGCTCCATCTCCCGGGTCCTGCCGAACGGAGCCCTGCGGAACGGGAATCCGCCGGACACGAATCCCCCGGACGGAACCCTGCGGGACATGAATCAGCCGGACGTGAGTCTCCCGGACGGAGCCCTGCGGGCTCCGGTTCCCAGGGTCCTACTGGGGAACACCGGCCTTTCGGTCAGCCGTGCCGGCTTCGGTGTACTGCCCATGGGCCCCGCCCAGCTGGCGCTGCCCCTGGGAGAAGGCGCACGGCTGATTTCCTATGCCATGGACTGCGGCATCAACTTCTTCGTGACCGCCCAGTATTACCGTACCTATCCCTACCTGCGCCTGGCCTTGCAGCGCCGT
>JBJESY010000162.1:0-3078 GCA_051883035.1 Anaerovoracaceae bacterium
CGTCCGATGACGTTTTCCCAGTGGGTCAGAGGCACGCTGATCTCCTGGCTTTCAAATTGTCCGTCCTCCTGCGGCACCAAAGTCTCCAGGTGGAGATACGCCCAGACTTCTGCCGGATTTTTTGTCTGCAGCAGTGAGCGGATAGAGCGCGCCAGAATGTAAATCGCAAGAATCACGAACACCCAGCGCACCAGCTGTGTAAAAATCATGGTCAAACCCGACACCCCCTTTTTAATTTCTTGTATTTCTTATATTTCTTGTATTTCTTCGCAAAATCCGTTTCCCCGGTTTTATTTTTTCTGCCGCCTGTCTTCGTTCATCAGGACGCCGGCTGCCGCTATGATCAGGAACAGAATCAGATAAAACAGCACCGGCAGGGAGAATTCTCCCGCTGCTTTCGCAGCCAGATACGGCTTCACGCCATGGGCGTAAATGGCCGCACACACCATGAAGATACTGCCGCATATGGCCAGCGACGGAATCACAAACCGCTTCACCACGCCAAGCTGCGGATTCTTCTTCATAAACAGAATGAAAATCGGCAGATACAGCAGGTATGTGGTGACAATGGGCAGCTCCGAGGAATCAAAGCTGAACTTGCCGAACCACGGAAACGGCGCCAGATTGCTGCCGTAAAAATGCAGGAACCAGAACGCTGCCAGCAGCAGTCCGAAAATGGAGGAATTGCCTGCCATTTTCGTGGTTTCATCCACACGGCCGAAAATCTCCGGTTTCGGTCCTTCGCCCCGGACCGCCAGGGAGTAAAGTCCTCTGGTATTCCCCAGCATCAGGCCGTTCAGGGTTCCCATGCAGGACACTGCTACAAACAGGTTCAGAATGTTTCCGAACACGTTGCCGAAAATATGAAGAAACGCCGTGGTGGCGCCCTCTTCCATCAGCTGACGGGTGGAAGCCCCGCCTGCCACACCGATGAAATAAAACACATAGACGGCGATGATGATCAGCGAACCCAGAACCAGTGCGGCAGGCAGGGTCTTTCTGGCATCTTTCAACTCCGCGTTGATGGATGTAGCCACGATCCATCCTTCATAGGCAAAGGCTGTGGACACCACGGCACCCAGCAGCATGCCTGTACCGGATGCCGGGCCGGCGGTGCCTGTTCCAGCACCTCCTGTTCCACCGGCAGCCTGCTCCAGGGCAGCGATTCCCGAAGCTGTGCCGCTGAAGTTCTCCGTCAGCTGTCCTGTCCTCAGACCGTAAATTATGCCGAAAATCATCATCAGCACCAGCGGTACCAGCTTGATGAAAGTGGCAGACACCTGAAAATGTCCCGCCAGTTTCGGCGACAGGGCGTTGAGTCCGTAGCTGCCGCAGAGGAAGACCAGAGACAGGGCCATGCACTCCGCCCCCACAGCCGGTCCGCCTTCGCTGAATACCAGTCCCGGATTCACTGACTGGAAGAAGACCAGCGTATATCTGGCGCTGAGCCAGGCCAGTACCGCCACCAGCGACGGATAGTAAATCACCGACATGAACCAGCCTACCAGGTAGGCATATTTTTTTCCAACCGTGGCTTCCGCATAGTCCACCACACCGTTGACCTTTTCGTACATGGAAGCCATGATGGAAAATGCCAGAATGCAGCTTAACATAATCAGACCGCCCACGATCCAGGCCAGAATGCCCATGGGCATGTCTCCGCCTGTGATCTGCAGTACCGTCTGCGCCTTGAAAAACACGCCTGAACCAATGACAATTCCAACCACCATACAGGTGGCCGTCACGATACCGTACCGTTTATTCATTTTTCTCACCCATTCCTTCTTTTATCCTGTTCCGCCGTTTCGTTCCTCACACACTCTCATGCCCTTATGGGCCGGGACCGGCGGAAATAAATACACAATGTGATTCTAACATAATCAACTGCAATTTGCAATCGCTGCGGGAATCGTGTATAATTAAGAAAGTGTACAGCTTTTCCCTTCCATGCGGAAAGGAAAGGAATCATAGAAGGAATCATATCAGGAGGATCACGAATGCAATACACGGAATTTAAAGGGAAAAAAATCTCCCGTCTCGGTTTCGGCACCATGCGGCTGCCAATGGACGCAGAGGGAAAAATCGTACAGGAAACCGTGAATCAGATGATGGACTATGCCCTGTCTCACGGCGTAAATTACATTGATACCGCTTATAAATACCACGGCGGAGACTCGGAAATCTATACAGGCCGCGCCCTGGCAAGACATCCGCGGGAAAGTTTCTTTCTGGCGGACAAAATGCCGACCTGGCTGTGCAAAAAAGCCGAAGATGTGAAGACCATCTTCGAAGACCAGCTTTCCAAATGCGGCGTGGAATATTTCGACTTTTATCTGGTCCATAACATTGATGAAGAAACCTGGCCGAATATCGTAGATCTGGACATCGTTCCTCTTCTCGTCAAAGAACGGGAAGCCGGCCGTATCACTCATCTGGGCGCATCCTTCCACTGCGGTACGGAGCTCTTCCGGGAAGTGCTCACCAGGTACGGCGATGCCATGGAATTCGTCCAGCTGCAGCTGAACTACTTCGACTGGGAATATGAGAAGATGGAGGAATTCTATCAGATCGCCCGGGAGTTTGACAAGCCGATTGTGGTTATGGAACCGGTCCGCGGCGGCATGCTGGCAAATCCGATGAGTGAGGAAGCCCGCCGTATTCTGGATCATGCAGCCACTACCCCTGCCTGCAAGCTGCCTTCCGGGGAAGGAACCGACTATGCGGCTTACGCACTGAAATTCGTAGATCGGCTGCCTGGCATTCTGACTACCCTGTCCGGCATGTCCACACCGGAACAAATGGAAGACAATATCCGCATCTTCGATGCGCCGGCCATGTCGGATGAAGAGCATGATGCTGCCATCGCTGCCGGCAGGGCGCTGCAGAATGATATCCTCGTTCCTTGTACCGCCTGCAATTACTGTGATGAATGTCCATCCGGCATTCCTATCTCAAAAGTCTTCAGCATGTACAACAATGCCGCAGTCCACGGGTTCCACAATATCTGGGACTCCCTGTCCGGTAAGTACAATGCCCTGGAAAAGAACGCGAAAGACTGTATCCAGTGCGGTGCCTGCG
>JBJESY010000163.1:0-3077 GCA_051883035.1 Anaerovoracaceae bacterium
AATCCTTCTCAAATTCACTGGCCAGCACCTGGTCCCATTGATTTCCAATCTGCTGCATCTTACGCTCTCCCTTCTCTGTTTTCTCTGTTCCTTGTACGTTTCCAGTCGCTATACCGTTTATTATACCGTCCGGCCCGCAGCGGGGCAACCGGTTTTTCCCTCCCGTGCCAAAAAACCGCATGTGTCCAGCCAAAAATCCGCATTTGCCCGGTCAAAAAAGCATCTTCTTCGTTGCCCCCTGCCCGCCTTTCGTGTATAATGGTAGAATGAGCAAAATATATATTTCCTGCCGCGCGCACCCGGCTGTGAAGACATATTTGCGGGAAGCCGGCCACGAACTGGTTCTATGCGGCAGCGACGAAGCACACGATGAAAACACGCTGCCCGCTTTACCGGTGGATCCGGCCATCTGCCACCATCCCGATCTGCTCCACTGCAGTTTGGGGCCGGGCCGGCCGGTGTTCCACGGGTCTGCCGCCCGTCTTGGCAGGCACTATCCCGCCGATGTCATTTACAATGCCTGCTGTACCGGCAGATATTTCATACACAAACTGAAATGCACCGATCCGCAGCTTCTCGACTTCGCAAAATCCGCAGGGCTGACGCTGATTGACGTCCCTCAGGGTTACACCCGCTGCAGCTGCCTGCCGATAGATGAAAATTCCATCATTACGGCAGATCAGGGAATCCTACGTGCCTGCCGCCGCGCCGGCCTCCAGTGCCTGGAGGCCGGGCCGGGCTTCGTCCGGCTCCCAGGATACCCGTACGGGTTCCTGGGCGGCGCGGCAGGAAGAGTTGGCAATACGATTCTGTTCCATGGCAATCTGGATGCCCATCCGGACGGGCCCCGCATCCGGGCATTCGTCGAAGAGCGGGGCCTTCGGTGTGTGGATTTTGAGGAGTTTCCGCTGACCGACATCGGCTCCGTCATCGAAGAGCCTCTGACCGAAAGTGAAAACGCACAGGAGAGCATATGAAAAAACACGCCATCATCCCCATCTTCATACCCCACTGCGGCTGTCCCAATGACTGCGTATTTTGCAACCAGCGAAAGATCACAGCCCATCAGACGCCCGTGCTGCCGGAGGATGTTCACGGGACGGTGGAAACCTGGCTTTCCACCCTGGAGCCCCGCCATATGGAAACCATTGAGCTGGCCTTCTTCGGCGGTTCCTTCACCGGCATTCCCATGGAAGAGCAGACCGCCTTTCTGCAGGTGGCCAAATCCTATAAGGATGCGGGCAGGATCCACCGGATCCACCTGTCCACCCGGCCGGACTACATCAGCCGGGAGATTCTGGACAACCTGAAACGCTGGGGCGTGGATGTCATCGAACTGGGGGTGCAGTCCTTCGATGAAGATGTTTTAAAGGCTTCCGGTCGGGGCCATGATGCCGCCTGCGTCTATGAAAGCAGCCGCCTGATTCAGGAATACGGCTTCACCCTGGGCATCCAGCTGATGATCGGCCTGCCCGGCGACACCATGGAAAAGGATATTTACTCTGCCCGGGAGACAGTGAAAATCGGACCGTCCATCGCCCGGCTCTATCCCACGGTGGTGATCCGGGACACGGCACTGTACGACATGTATCTGTCCGGTGACTATATGCCAATGGCCGAAGACGATGCGGTGGAGCGGACCAAGGCAATGTATCAGATTCTGGATGCAGCCGGTATCAATATCATCCGGGTGGGCCTGAAGTCCAGCGACATCATCACCGACACAGGTCGACAGGGTTCGACAAATTTCGACACTCGGCCAGACTTCGACGGCAGTTCATGTACGGTTGCCGCTCCGTCCAGTATCGCACCCGGCACCTTTCACCCAGCCTTCCGACAGCTGGTGGAGGGCGCAATCGCACGGGAATCCCTGGAAGCACAGGTTCTTGCCCTGTATCCGAAGATGCACAGTAAGCCGAAGGCGGATTCTGCACTGCAGTCACACCAATCGGACACGGTGCCGGATCCGGCAGTGTGTCCTACCGCTTACTTCGTAAGCAATGCAAAGAGCCGCAACAACCTGTTCGGTCATAAAAGCGCCAACCGGGTGTATTTTGCGAAGAAATATCCGGGACTCAATATCAAATACGTTACCGACACGCAGCTGGGCCTGCAGCTTCCCGACAACCGATATCTGGTCGTGGACGCAGGACTTGCGGGCGGCATTGAATCTGTAAAATAAAAATAACGATAAAGGAGAACATTTATGAAAGCAGTAGTTTCTGTAGTAGGAAAAGACATGGTCGGCATCCTGGCTCGTGTATCCACCGCCTGTGCCGAAAAAAATGCCAATGTGGCAGATGTGACTCAGTCCGTTATGGACGGCTATTTCTGCATGGTCATGATCATCGAGATCGATCAGCTGTCCTGTCAGCTGGACGAACTGCAGGCCCACATCAAATCCGCGGTTCCTGAAATGGTGGTTCACGTAATGCATGAAGACATTTTCAATTCCATGCACAGAATTTAATCACAGGAGGTAACGCGGATGCTGAATTTTAATGACATCATGGAGACCATCACCATGATCCAGGAGGAAAATCTGGATATCCGGACCATTACCATGGGGATCTCCCTTCTGGACTGCTGTGACAGCGACATCGACCGGTCCTGTGAAAAGGTTTACAACAAAATTTACTCCCACGCCAAAGATCTGGTAAAGACCGGCGAGATCATCGAAAAGAAATACGGAATTCCCATCGTAAATAAACGAATCAGCGTAACACCGATTGCCATGCTGGTGGCGGCCAGCGGCGGCGATCCGGTGAAATATGCCAAAACCCTGGATCGTGTAGCCAAAGATGTGGGAGTCAACTTCATCGGCGGCTTTTCCGCACTGGTTCACAAAGGTTTCAGTGCGGGTGACAAGGAGCTGATCGAAGCAATTCCAAGGGCTCTGGCGGAGACAGATTTTGTCTGCTCCTCCGTCAACATCGGCTCCACGAAAGCCGGCATCAACATGGATGCGGTGAAAATGATGGGCCAGGTGGTCCGTCAGGCATCGGAACTGACGGCGGATCGCCAGTGCGTCGGCGCTGCCAAGCTGGTGGTCTTCTGCAATGCGCCGGAAGACAATC
>JBJESY010000164.1:0-3069 GCA_051883035.1 Anaerovoracaceae bacterium
CTTCTTCCGTCAGACTGACTCTCTTTTCCTTCTCTTCGATGGTGAAGTCCTCTTCATTGCGCAATCCCTTCACGAACCGGTCTGCCGTCTGGTACAGATCCGTGGACTTGTCCCCTCTGCCGGAAATAATCAGCGGCGTTCTGGCTTCATCGATGAGGATGGAGTCCACTTCGTCGATGATGGCGTAGTTCAGCTCCCGCTGGGTCAGCTGTTCCTTATAGGTGACCATGTTGTCCCGCAGGTAGTCGAAACCGAATTCGTTATTGGTTCCGTATGTGATGTCCGCCTGATAGGCTTCCTTTCTGGTCTTTTCAGAAATGCCGTGAATTACACAGCCCACCGACAGACCCAGGAAGGAGTAGATCTTTCCCATCCACTCGGCATCTCGTTTGGCCAGGTAGTCGTTGACGGTGATCACGTGCACGCCCTTGCCTTCCAGCGCATTCAGATAAGTCGGCAGCGTTGCCACCAGAGTCTTACCTTCGCCGGTCTTCATCTCCGCAATCCGGCCCTGATGCAGGGCAATACCGCCGATGACCTGCACTTTGAACGGCTTCATTCCCACGCTTCTCCATGCAGCCTCCCGGCACACAGCGAAGGCTTCCACCAGCAGATCATCCAGGGTTTCCCCATCCGCCAGCCGCTTTTTGAATTCCTCCGTTTTTCCTTTCAGTTCCTCATCACTGAGGGCGCTCATCTGTCCGTCCAGCGCCATGACCTTATCGGCAATGGCAGACAGCTTCTTTACTTCTCTTGCATTCAGATCCCCCAGGATCTTTTCCATGAATCCCATCGCAGTTACCCCTTTCTATTCCTCTTTTTCCAGTTCTGTCACCGTCATGTTGATCTCCAGCGCCTTTCGGTCATCTGCTTTGGTGACTGTCACATCAAATCGCTTGAAATCTGCTTCGTATACGAAGTGGTCTCCCACGGACGGCAGCTTGTCAATCTGCAGCACTACCCATCCGTTGACGGTATTGGCATCGATATCCTCATCCACATCGAAATAGTCAAACATTTTATCCACATTGGTACCGCAAAGTACCCGGTAGGTGCCGTCCTGCTGCTGTACGATATCCTGCAGCTGTTCCGCATCATGCTCATCGTAAATCTCGCCCACCAGTTCTTCGATGATATCCTCCATGGTCACCAGCCCCGATGTGCCGCCATATTCATCCACGATGATGGCAATGTGAGTCTTGGCTGTCTGCAGCCGCTTCAGCAGCTGTGATATTTTCATGGAGCCTGCCACGAAAATAACCGGCTTCACGTATTCTGAAACATCCGCATCCGTGCCCTTAATGTAGTTATGGAAGTCCTTCTGATTCAGAACACCCATGATATTATCCAGATCATCCTCATAGACCGGCAGTCTGCTGAAGCCGGTCTCCAGAAACAGTCTGGCAATCTCTTCTTTATCCTCATCAATTTCAATGGCATCGATATCCACCCGGGGCGTCAGCACATCCCACGCTTCCAGCTCATTGAACTCGATGGCATTCTGGATCAGTTCGCTCTGTCCCTCATCAATCCCGCCTTCCGTTTCCGCTTCTTCCACGATGGTCAGCAGCTCGTCTTCTGTAATGGGACGAGCCCCGTCCACATGAAAGATCCGTGCCAGCAGCTTTTTCCACTGGGTGAAGATCCAGTTGACCGGCGTCAGAATCACGATGAAAATTTTCAGCAGCGGTGCCGCAAACATAGCGAAGCTCTCCGCCTTTTCCTTGGCGATACTCTTCGGAGATATCTCACCGAACACCAGAACCACCACGGTAATCACAATGGTGGCGATGGTTGCGCCGTACAGCGGATACAGCTTCATGAAAAACACCGTGGCGATGGAAGACATGGCGATGTTCACGATATTGTTTCCTACCAGAATGGTGGAAAGCAGCGAGTCATAATTCTCCGACATTTCCAGAACCTGCTTCGCCTTCTTATCCCCATCCCCGGCCAGGTTTTTCAGCCGGATCCGGTTGGCTGAAGTAAAAGCGGTTTCCGTGGCCGAAAAATAGGCAGAAAAAACCACCAGCAAAACGATTGCAATAATATATTGCATATATTTGATCCCTCCAAAATGACTGAAATACTAGTTGACAACTTTCTTAGCCGCTCGATTATTGTAACATATTCTTCCGTATAAATCAAAGTATCTGCTTTTTTTTCACCATTTCTTTTCAAAATATTTATGCCCGGGTCACTTTCTGCGGCAAATTTCGTCATATTTCGGGGGTTTTCGACTTATTTCAGCACCTTTCGTCAATGTCACCCTTGTTTTCGGCACGAGTTGACAATTTGTTTTCCATCGGTTATAATAGTCTGCGTCATGACAAAGCCCTGCGCGGATGGACTTTGCGCAGAGGAAAAGAGAAAAGAGAAGAGGTGCACACTATGTCTACGAAACTCACCCTGCTGGAGGTTCTCAATGAGAATACCAACACCTATCTGTCCGGACAGCAGCTGGCCGACCGGCTGGGACTTTCCCGGAATGCGGTCTGGAAAGCCATGAAAAAGCTGCAGGAGCAGGGGTACATGATAGAATCCAAAGCCGGTACCGGTTATCGGCTGCGGGAACAGACCGATATCGTCACCGCAGACTATCTGAAGGAGCACGTGATACGGTCCTGCCGGTATCAGATATTTGATGTGACGGATTCCACCAACCGGGTGGCAAGAGAGCTGGATGTCTCTGACTGCAGAGAGCAGCCATATATTATTGTTGCCAATGAGCAGACAAAGGGACGGGGCAGACTAGGAAGAAATTTTTATTCGCCTCCCGGAACCGGCCTGTACATGACCATCGCCTTCTGCCCGGACTTCGGTCTGGATAAGGCCATGCTGGTGACCACCATCGCTGCCGTGGCAGTCTGCCGCGCCATCGAGCAGGTGACAGGTCTGTATCCGAAGATCAAATGGGTCAACGACATCTACCTGAACGGGAAAAAGGTCAGCGGTATGATGACGGAGGCGCAGAGCAACTTCGAGACAGGAAATATCGAAAAAATCATTCTTGGGATCGGCGTCAACTGTTTCCCGGGTTCCTTCCCGGAAGAACTGTCTGATATCGCC
>JBJESY010000165.1:0-3069 GCA_051883035.1 Anaerovoracaceae bacterium
ATGGAAAAAGGGAATAAAAAACAGGAGATTCTGGAGGCAGCGCTGGTGCTTTTCTCCATACAGGGATTTGAGGCAACCTCAGTATCACAGATCGCGGATGCCGTCGGTATTCGCAAAGCGTCGCTTTACAGCCATTTCGAGAGCAAACAGGCAATTCTGGATGCCCTTGTGAAGAATGTACTGGAACAGTATGCGGCGCATTCGATTTTTGCGAAGGGTAATTGGGAAAAGAATGCCGGTGCTCTTCCGGAGACTCCGGATGAAGCGGTGGAAATGATTCGGGGACAGATTCGCTATATTCTCCATGACCCTTCCATCAGCAGGGCGCGGAAAATGCTGGTCATCGAGCAGTTTCAGAATCCGGAGCTGGCGAAGCTGCAAACCAAGCAGAATTATTCGGATGTGTTGAAGCATTTCACCGGGATGATGGATGGCCTGATTCGGCGGGGTGTGCTGGCAGATGAGGATTCGGAGATTATGGCGGCCCAGCTTTGTCTGCCCATTTCCACGTGGATCAACTTGTGCGACCGGGAACCGGATCGGGAAAAGGAGATTATGGAACTGGTGGAAAAACACATCCGGCAGTTCTTCAGACTGTATCAGCCGAAAAAACGGTAGGGGTTATATTTGTAGAATACTGCGGCTGTGTCCGCCCGGGCATAGCCGCTTCATTTTGAAGTCATATACTACCGAACGGAAGGTAGTAAACGAAAAAAGGGGGAGAAAAAATATATGAAAAGAATAACCGTACTGTTTCTGTCGGCAATACTTTGTCTGTGCCTGGCAGCATGTACCGGAGAGCCGGAATCTGTGGACAGCCCGCAGGAAAGTCAGCCCGTGCAGACCGAGGAAGAACCGGTTCAGCAAAACATCGAACTGATCGGACCGTGGCATTTGGATAGCGAAAAGAACGATCTTGACGCGTTCGCCGATTCTCTGGACCTGTTTCCCGGCTATGGCGAGTGGGGTGCCAGCATGGAGATTCGGAGCAACGGCCAGATGGGCTGGTATATCGGAGCGGAGGGCTGGTATGGAACCTATACACTGGAGGACGATGTGGTTCATGCAGAGTTGACCTCTGAATCCGAACAGTCCACAAAGCCATGGGATTTCCGCATTACTGAAGAAGGCGAAACAGCGATGCTGGAAATGGATTATGAGGATATGACGATCTATTGGACTTATGGAGACCAGTAAGAAACTATAAAACGGACACATATGGATGCAAAAAGTGCCTATATCCAGATGGGAACTGCCTGTAGAATGTATATTGTAAACTGCGCAGAGAGAAAAGGGGGAACATAGCATTTATGACTGCAATTACAATAGAGAATCAATTACAGAACAAAACACAGGCAGCAGATCGCCTTTGTTACCTGTTCATCATTTTCCTGGCGGGCTGCCTGGTGTTTGCGGCGGACTGCTTACTGAGTGCGCTGTATCGCACACCGATTACATATTAGGAGGGGAAGGATGAAAGCATTGAAAAAAACAGTGATGGTGCTGCTGGCCATTCTGGTAATTTTGACGGTGATATTCCTCGCCGGCCGCTACGGGTGGAAGCTGGGCGGTTTTCGTGCCTGTCAGGGCGCGGGAATTTCCTCCGTGGAAGTCAATGAACAAAATGTGCATATCCGGGGTTTCTATCCCGGATCATTTCCTGAGGGGTTCTGCGGGTATTACAGCGAGGAGCAGGACGGGACGCTGTATGTAGGCTTCCGGTTCAGTGCTGTGTTTGGATCCCTCGAGACGGGTGATTTTGATATCACCATTCCGACCGAAGGCGAAATCAATGAAGTGGTTCTGAAAACGAGTATGTGTGAAACCACTGTCTGGGATGCGCAGATCGAATCGCTCTCTCAGTTGGAGCAGTGATGGCAGATGAAAGTATTGTGGAGGACAGAACGTATGAAGAAGAAAACCATTCTCAAAGGGGTCTGCGGTATCCTTGCCGCATTGATGATCATTCTCGCCGCAGGCGCATGGGCCATGTTTGGCACTTTTATCAAAGCAGCAAACAGCATCGAAAAGCTGGAGGACAGCCTGTATGCTATGGAATATGAGGGCGATTATGGGTTTCACGATTTTTTGTCTCAGGGCGGAGCAGCCAGCGACGGTCAGTTGACCAATTATCTGGTGTCATATTTGTCCCGGGGATTCTATAAGATCGAAAGTGACGTGCAGACCGGGGAGTTTGGCTGCTCCACCATCTGTACGCAGGACAAACATGGCACGACCTTCTTCGGCCGCAACTATGACTGGGAAGAGTGTCAGGCCATGATTGTACATACCAGACCGAAAGACGGCTATGAATCGGTTTCCACCTGCTGTCTTGATTTCCTGGGATTCGGTGAGGACTATGAACCGGATGGCTCCATGATGGACCGGATGCAGACTCTGGCAGCCATCTATGTTCCGGTAGACGGTATGAATGAGATGGGGCTTATGGTTGCGGATCTGATGGCGGGAGACCATGAGGACACCCATCAGCAGACCGAAAAACCCGATTTGACGACTACCACAGCGATACGTCTGCTGCTGGATCAGGCGGCAGATGTGGATGAGGCGATTGCACTGCTGAGGCAGTATGACATGAATTCCTCCGCCGGTTTGGCGCACCATCTTTCCATTGCAGATGCCAGCGGAAAAAATGTAGTGGTGGAGTATATCGATGGTGAAATGCTGGTAACGGAGACCAGGGTGGTCACAAACCATTATCTTGCCGACTGCGAGAAGCAGGGAGTTGGTTCGGAACAGTCCCATCTTCGGTTTGATACCCTCGCAGCCTATACCGGCCCGGCCGATGAGATGGATGTCCGGGACATGCTGGAATCCGTGGCACAGAAAAACTACCCGCAGACAGAGGGCAGCTATGAAAAGACCATGTGGAGCATCGTGTACTGTCCGGAGGGGCGGTGTGCCGATTTCTACTTTGCCGAAAAATATGATTACGGATATGGGATGCTCCTTCAGGAAAAGGGCGAATTTTTGAAGCGTCAAGAGCGATAAGTAGGAGTGGACAAATGGTTTCCAAGCTCTAAAACATGCCACGAATGTGGCTACGTTCTT
>JBJESY010000166.1:0-3023 GCA_051883035.1 Anaerovoracaceae bacterium
AAGGAAGATATGATCCCTGAGACCATGGGGCTGCTGCGGCGGCCCCTTTTTTCGTGTGGTGCAGCCGTGGAGTACAGTGGACATGGTGCAGTGGTGTGCTGTGGGAAAGAGGAGAGCGTAATGATGAAAATGACGCAAAGAGGATATTTTTTTACCCATTTGCGTCATTGAATCATCAATGGATTGCACTGCTATGAGTAATTGACACATTTTTTTACACACAATATGTAAAATATATAATGTTATGTTAAATAATTACATGAAAATAAAGAAATTAAAAGATAAAAATGGAAAATAAGCGAAGGCAAAAGCAGGAATCTAAGCATACATAGATTATCAAGGTAACGCAAACACACATAATCCAATTCGTTTTGCGTCATTTTTTGCTTGCAAAAAAGGATCGGAAGCTCTGACGGCGTCCAATCCTCTGTATTCCGTGTATATTTTCTTTTACTCCTCGATCAGGCACTCTCCTGTCATTTCCGGCGGTACCGGCAGATCCATCAAGTGGAGCAGGGTCGGTGCGATATCAGCCAGCTTGCCGCCTTCCCGGAATCCGGCCACCGGCTGGTCGGCGATATGTACCAGGGGTACCGGGTTGGTGGAGTGGGCGGTCACCACATTGCCTGACTCGTCCAGCATTTCGTCGGCATTTCCGTGGTCTGCCGTCAGGAGAATCTGTCCGCCGGCTGCAAGGACTGCTTTTTCGATGCGTCCCACGCAGGCATCCAGGGTTTCCACTGCCTGAACTGCCGCGTCAAAGACACCCGTATGTCCCACCATGTCCGCATTGGCGAAGTTGAGAATAATAAGATCGTATTTAGACGATGCGTCGCCAGACCCTGCGCACCCCGCACTTGCCGCGTCATCTGCGCAGGCCGCAATCTCTTCCAGAACTTTATCCGTCACTGTCACCGCGCTCATCTCCGGCTGCAGGTCGTAGGTGGCCACCTTCGGGGAAGGAATCAGGATCCGGTCTTCCAGCGGATTCGCTTCCTCCACGCCGCCGTTGAAGAAGAAGGTCACATGGGCATACTTTTCTGTTTCTGCGATGCGGAGCTGATGGAGTCCCAGCCCGGAAATGTATTCGCCCAGGGTGTTTTCCAGCCGGTGCGGCGGGAAGGCCACTTCCACATTCGGCATTTCCGCATCGTACTGGGTCATGCAGACGTAGCACAGATCGTGTATCGTTTTTTTACGTTCAAACCCGTCAAAATCCGGGTCCACGAAGGCGCGGGTCAGCTCCCGGGCACGGTCCGGGCGGAAGTTGAACATGACGATGGAATCTCCGTCACCCACATATCCTTTCTTCGCAAAATCCGCACTCCCGGTGTTTTCTTCAATGCATGCCCCGGCGTTATTACCGGCGTTTTCCACGGCTCTGCCGCAGACGGTGGGCAGGATGAATTCGTCGGTTTCGCCGCGGTCATAGGCTGCCGCCACAGCCTCGCTGCCGCTGGCTGCCTGCTTTCCTTCGCCCAGGGTCAGGGCATCGTAGGCCAGGGAGACCCGTTCCCACCGCTTGTCGCGATCCATGGCATAATACCGTCCGGATACCACGCCCACACGGCCGATGCCTTCTGCGTCCATGAAATCCTCCAGCTGCTTCATGAAGTCAGCGCCGGAGGTAGGCGGTACGTCCCGTCCGTCCATGAAGCAGTGGACGAAGACCTTGGAAACGCCCCGCTGTTTTGCCAGGCGGAGCAGTGCAAACAGATGGGTCAGATGGCTGTGGACACCGCCGTCGGACAGGAGTCCGTAGAAATGCAGAGTACCTCCTGTCTGCAGTACGTGGTCACAGGCGTGGTTCAGAGGTACATTATCGAAGAAGATACCGTCTTCAATGGCCTTAGTGATCTTCGTCAATTCCTGATAGACGATGCGTCCTGCACCGATGTTGAGATGGCCTACTTCGGAGTTCCCCATCTGTCCTTCCGGAAGGCCCACTGCCAGACCGCTGGCCGCCAGCTGCGTTTTCGGATATGTATCGAAAATCCGGTCCAGATTCGGCTTTTTCGCTGCGGCGATGGCATTGCCTTCAGCAGAATCATTGATGCCGTATCCGTCCAGAATCATGAGCATGGTTGGTTTTTTCATGGTGTATTTCCTCCTGTATCTATGCAATACAAATGTTCATCATCAGTATACCACAGTCTGACTCTTTTCTAAAGAGAGAAAATCTGATACAATAAAGAAAACAGGAGGAACGGATAAGATGAACTGGACAGAGCAGCAGCTGCAGGCAATTGAAGAACGGGGAAAAAATCTGCTGGTGGCGGCAGCCGCCGGCTCCGGCAAGACGGCGGTACTGGTGGAGCGGATCAAGCGGCTCATTCTGGAGGACGGCTGTCCCATCGACCGGATGCTGATCGTGACCTTCACCAATGCGGCGGCATCGGAAATGAAGGAGAAAATCCGCCGGGCTGTCAGCCAGTCCATCAGCGAGCTGGCCCAGCAGCTCAGCGCCGCCGAAGAACGGTGCAGCATGCCGGAAGATAGTGACGGCAGCCGTGAGCAAGGCGGCCCGCACGGCACATATGGTGCCGCCCGGGAAAAACTCCACGCTCTGGAAGAAAAGCTGAATTTCCTGAAGCAGCAGATGGACAAACTGCCCCAGGCACAGATCAGTACCTTCCACGCGTTTGCACTGGAAGTCATACGAAAATATTTCTATATCATCAACGTGGAGCCGAATTTCAAAATCTGTGATGATGCCCAGCAGACACTGCTGAAAGCCGATGCCATGGACCAGCTGCTGGAGGAGCAGTTTGAAAAGGATGACCCGGAATTCCTTCATTTTCTCGACTGCTACAGCGGTGACAGAAATGAGAACAAGTTCCGGGAGCTGATCGATAAAGCCTATACAACGATTCAGAGTCTGCCGGAGCCGGAGCAGTGGCTCCACGAAAAAGTGGAAATGCTGCTGTATGCATCCTTCGACTGCGACAATCCGGAAGATGAGACAGATGACGAGCAAAATGATGAAGAAAAACCGAAAAATTCTGAGAAGCAGATTAGATCGG
>JBJESY010000167.1:0-3017 GCA_051883035.1 Anaerovoracaceae bacterium
AAAGAAAAAGCGGAATTTGAAGACCTGTCCCGCATCGCCAGAGAGCAGAACCTGTCCCTGCGGCAGGTGAGGGACAAATTGAAATAGTGCAGAGGGCAGGCGGCGGGGACAGCGCCGACTCCGCCCGACACTTTCGAAAGAAACAAAGGAACCCTTATTTATGAACCATAACACTTCCGGAAAAATCAAATACACCGCCGGCAAGCTGCTGCAGATGATCGCGGTACTCGTGCTCCTTTCCATGGTGGTCTTTGTGCTGGCACGGCTTTGCCCCGGCGATCCGCTGAAAGCCTGGTACGGTGACGGCGTGGAGCACATGAGCCAGCTGGAAAAGGACGCCGCCCGGGAAAAGCTGGGTCTCAACGACTCCATGGTCACCCAGTATCTCCGGTGGGCCGGAAACCTGATCCACGGTGATCTGGGAATTTCCTACCAGTATAAGCAGCCGGTGACCGGCATCATCGGGAAAATGTGGCCCAATACCCTGATCTTGGGCCTGACTGCCTACATCCTGACCTTTGGACTGGCTACATGCCTGGGCTGTTTCTGCGCACTGCGGGAAGGGCGGCCCATCGACCGGATCCTCTGCAAAGCCGGGGTCATCTCGGCCAACATACCGGCCTTTTTCCTGGCACTGGTGTTGATTCTGGTCTTCGCCGTCAACCTGAAGCTTCTGCCGGTGGGCGGGGCCTATTCCTACGGTCAGTCCGGCAATCTGGCCGACCGGATCCTCCATATGATCCTGCCGGTGACCGTGCTGGTGCTGGAGCATCTCTGGTATTACGCCTACATGATCCGAAACAAGCTCATCGAAGAAACCCGCCAGGACTATGTGCTCCTCTGCAAAGCCAAAGGCATGTCCCGCCGCCGGATTCTCTGGGTCAGCTGCCTGAAAAACATCATGCCGTCCATGGCCGTCATCATGGCCATTTCCGTGCCTCACATTCTGGGCGGGACCTACGTGGTGGAGTCGGTGTTTGCCTATCCGGGTCTGGGCACCCTCAGCTTTCAGAGCGCCATGTATCAGGATTACAACATGCTCATGGCTCTGTGCCTGCTGACCGGTGCCGTGGTGCTGGTCTTCAATCTGCTGGCTCAGCTGCTGGGAGAATTCCTGGATCCGCGGATGGCCTATGAAGAGGAGGCACAGTCATGACCACGATTCTGAACAAAATCCGCCGTCCCGGCGTTCCCGGCGGCGCCCGGCGCCGCCCATGGGGGTCTCTGGCTCTTCTGGGGTTGATTACGGCGGCCTGTCTTCTGGCCGGTGTGCTGGCCCCTTATCCTTCCGATCTGATGGACAGCACGGCCATCAGCCAGCCGCCGGGAGGCAGTCACCTGCTGGGGACGGACCATATGGGTCGGGATCTTCTCAGCCTGCTGCTGTACGGCGGCAGAGCATCCCTCTACATCGGTCTGCTGTCCGGCAGTCTGTCCACGGTGATCGCCGTGGTATACGGCACCATCAGCGGCCTGGCAGGGGAACGGGTCAGTGACCTGATGATGCGGTTTGCAGAGATGATCATGAGCGTGCCTTCCATCCTGCTGGTTTTGTTCCTGCAGGCCATCTGGGGTACGGCCACGCCCACATCCATCGCCGTGGTCATTGCGGTCACCAGCTGGATGAATATTTCCAAGGTGGTCCGCAGCGAGGTGCGTCAGATCCGAAACAGCGACTATATCCTGGCTGCCCGCACCATGGAGGCACCGTTCTGGTACCTGCTGCTGCGCCATCTGGTGCCCAACTTTATCTCTTCCATCATGTTCATGGTGGTGACCAATATCGGACAGGCCATGCTGACGGAATCCACCCTGAGCTTTCTGGGACTGGGACTGCCTCTGACCACCGTATCCTGGGGTAGTCTAATGTCCTTGTCACAGAACGTACTCCTTTCCGGCTGCTGGTGGATGATCCTGATTCCGGGACTGGTTCTGGTGACCACCCTGGTATGCATCACCAATATCGGCGAATGCATCCGAAGAGAGAATAACAGAATTTACAGCAATCTATAAACCATATACAGGAGAAGACGAAAATGAAAAAGTTGACTGCAATTTTACTGATCCTCATCATGATATGCACGCTGGCAGGCTGCGGCGGACAGACTTCCGGCACAGACGGGGAAACCGCCGGCATGGCCATGGCCATGGACAATGAGACCCTGGTTTACGGCAGCGGAGATTACACGGCCATCAACCCCGCACTGTATGAACACGGAGAAATCAATGCCCTGCTTTTCGCAGGAATGACAGCCCACGACGCAGAAAACAACGTGGTGGCAGGACTGGCCGAGCGCTGGGATTTTGCGGAGGATACCCTGACCTGGACCTTCCGCCTCCGGAAGGGCCTCACCTTCCACGATGGCCAGCCGCTCACATCGGAAGACGTGAAATTCACCTTGGAAGCCATTCTGAATCCGGACAACCAGTCGGAGATCGTTTCAAACTATACGGATATTGAAGAAATCACCTGCCCGGATGAACGGACCGTGGAGATTCGCCTGTCCCAGGTCAACGTGGCGTTCCCGGATTACATGACCATCGGCATCCTGCCGAAGCATCTGCTGGAGGGAGAAGACTTGGCCACCTGCAGCTTCAACCAGAACCCGGTGGGTGCCGGTCCGTACAAGCTGACGGAATGGGATATGGGTCAGTCTATCACCATGGAAAAGTTTGAAAACTATTATGGCGGCGAACCCAACATCGACCGTGTGATCTTCAAAATCGTGCCGGACACCGATGCCAAAGCCATGCAGCTTTCTGCCGGTGAGATCGATATGGCACAGATTACCGCCAAGACAGCAGAAAACTTCCGAGGCAGTGAAAACTATGCAGTTTATCAGATGGGAACTGCGGACTACCGGGCCATCGCATATAACTTCTGGAACCCGTATTTTCAGAAACATCCGGAGTTGCCGAATATCTTAAGCTATGCCATCGACCGGCAGGCCATCGTAGACAGCGTGCTGCTGGGGGAAGGGCAGGCTGCATATTCTCCGCTGCAGAAGAACGAATAT
>JBJESY010000168.1:0-2995 GCA_051883035.1 Anaerovoracaceae bacterium
TGCCGGCAGCTTCACCACGGTGCCGCAGGCTCCCAGCAGGTCCTCCAGCCAGTTCTGCTCTTCGTCCGTCAGGCTGCTTTTGTCCTCCAGAATGAAGACACCTTCCCGCACCTGGGCCGGCGTATTTGGCAAAACGTACTGCACCCGTGTCGCCGGATCCACCAGGGCGGCGTACTTCTCCCAGTCCCAGCCGATGGCCACGGACACCAAAGCTTTGCCGGACAAAGCATCCCGCACCCCCGGCTCTGCCAGCACTCCTTCGATCTGATACGGCTTGCATGCCATAATCACCAGATCGCTGTCCTCTGCCACCGCCAGCGCCGTCGGACGAGCCAAAAATCCCAGGGACTGCGCATTTTGTCGGAGCTTGTCCTGATTGGGCGCGAAGGCGCACATGTCCTCCCCCCGCACCTTGCCGGTAGCCAGAAATCCGGCCGCCAGCGCCTTTGCCATATTCCCCATGCCGATAAAACCAATCTTTTTCATTCGTCTGCTCCTCCATTCTGTCTATTTCAGTTCCAGTTCCACCGGGCAGTGATCCGAGCCGAAAACGTCCGTATGAATCTTCGCCCCGGCCAGCCGGTCCTTCATGCTCTCCGACGCGACAAAATAGTCAATCCGCCACCCCGCGTTCTTCTCCCGGGCCTTGAACCGGTAGGACCACCAGGAATAGATGCCCTCGGCGTCAGGGTAAAAATACCGGAACGTATCGACGAAGCCGGAATCCAGGAGCGTGGACATTTTGCTCCGCTCCTCGTCGGTGAACCCGGCATTCTTCCGGTTGGTCTTGGGATTCTTCAGGTCGATTTCCTGATGGGCCACGTTCATGTCCCCGGCAGCCACCACCGGCTTGGTCTCCGCCAGCTTCAGCAGGTAGGCCCGGAACGCGTCCTCCCAGGTCATCCGGTAGTCCAGCCGCTTCAGCCCGTCCTGGGAGTTGGGCGTGTAGACTGTCACGAAATAAAAGTCTTCGAATTCCGCCGTAATCACCCGGCCCTCGTGGTCGTGCTCGTCGATGCCAAGCCCGTAGGTCACGGAAACCGGCTCTTCTTTACAAAATATGGCAGTTCCGGAGTATCCTTTTTTCTCGGCGTAGTTCCAGTATTGATGGTACCCCGGCAGGTCCAGTTTTATCTGTCCTTCCTGCAGTTTCGTCTCCTGCAGGCAAAATATATCAGCGTCGATTTCGTGGAAAAAGTCCAGAAATCCTTTTTCCACCGCAGCCCGCAGGCCGTTTACATTCCATGAAATCAGCTTCATTTCATCATCTCCTCTCCCCAGTCGCTGAAGGCTTCCAGCACCGGCATCAGTTTGTCTGCTTTTTCGGTTGACGCGTATTCCACCCGCACCGGCACCTGCAGATATTCGGTCCGCTCCACCAGTCCGGCTTCTTCCAGTTCTTTCAGGGAGCTGGCCAGCACCGTGTTGGAAATGCCGTCCAGCTTGCGGCGCAGCTCGTTATACCGCAGTGTTCCCTGGTTGTTCAAGGCGCAGATGATCTGCATTTTCCACTTGCCGCCCACCAGGGACATGGCGTAGTTCAGCGGGCACTTTTCCATGCAGGGACAGTCGTAATGGGTCTCGATCAAGGTAAGTTCCTCCTTACTTAGTCAGCTTTTTTTGCGTTCTTGCAGTTTGTCTCTGAAGTGAATATAATTATAGTAGAATTATATCAGGTAAGGAAAAAGGAGTAAATAGGGAATATGGATATTTATCTGCAGGGACTGACCATGGGGCTGGCTTATGTGGCGCCCATCGGTCTTCAAAATCTTTTCGTCATCAATACGGCGCTGACCCAGCCGCGGCGCCGGGTCTTCCTCACCGCCCTCATCGTGATCTTCTTCGATGTGACGCTGGGGCTGGCCTGTTTCTTCGGCGTGGGCGCCATCATGCAGGCTTCGCCGCTGCTGGAAAAAGCGGTGCTGCTCATCGGCAGCATCATCGTCATCTGGATCGGTCAGGGCCTCGTCCGGGCAAAGGACACCATGGACACCAGCACCAAAGTGGACATCCCCATCCTGAAGGTCATCTCCACTGCCTGCGTGGTGACCTGGTTCAACCCCCAGGCCCTCATCGACGGCACCATGATGCTAGGCGCTTTCAAAGCGACTCTGCCGGCCGGCACGGACTTTTTCTTCGTCGGCGGCTTCGCTTCCGCCTCTGTGCTGTGGTTCCTGTCGGTATCCACGGTGATCTCTCTCTTCAGCGCCCGGTTCACGGATAAGACGCTGCGGGTGATCAACGTGATCTGCGGCGTGGTCATCATCTTCTACGGCTTCAAGCTGCTGTGGAACTTCGTGCAGATGGTGATGTAGGCAGCGGGGGCCGACGCGACGCGCTGCGAGACCCCGGCTCGGGGCCAGAGCGCGCCCTGCTCGGGGCGCAGGCCGGCTCGGCCGGGCGCACCAAGGGCGCGCCGCCGGGCCGAAAACTTTTTTGCAAGGCGGAAGGGACGCCAATCGCACCGTTTGTCAGCGATTGGCGTCCCGTTATATAGGCGGCAAGAAATAATCTGACCGATTATTTCTTTTATTTTTCTTTTTATCAATTTTATTCCTGTATTATTTTAACTGTTATAGTTAATATTTGCTTTCATCCTCATTCTGCAGCCCGATTTTCCTCTGAACTCGGCGCAAAATCACTCTGGCGGGACGCCAAACCATTTTCGGAAGCCCGTTTGGCGTCCCTTTTTGTGTGCAAAACCGTTTGACAACGAAAAATGACGCAAATTCATGCTGTCCTTCTGAATTTGCGTCATCGTCCGCTGCCGTTTCTTGCGTTTTCATGGCTTTTTCTGTTAATTCCGCGAATCGCGCAGCGTTTCTATGCAAAAAATTTACATTTATGTATCTATTTTCAATGCGCGCGCCGCTGATTTAAGCTTTTTCTTTTTCCCATTCTTCGAGCGGTGACGCAAACCGCCCTGAACCAGGCCGGTTTGCGTCATTTTTTGATGTCTGAGTCTTTCCGTGCCCGGCCTCGTACAGTTCCGCGG
>JBJESY010000169.1:0-2994 GCA_051883035.1 Anaerovoracaceae bacterium
GGAGACAAAGTTTCTGCTCATAGGTTTTTTTTCTTCCCTTGCCATTTCTTATGTCTGCTTTCCGCTGCTGCTGATCAAAGGTGCAGACGGGGAAAAGGACTTCTTCGTATTTGGCGTAAATTATCTGAAATTATTATTATACTTTCTGTGGCTCATCGGTGAAATTCTGAAAGCAAGTCTGGATGTGGCGAAAGAAATTATGAAACCGCATATGGATTACGAACCACGGGTAGTGCATTTTTCCATGCCTTATGAGAATCCTATGGCAAGTGTGGTTCTGGCAAATTCGATTATTCTTACTCCCGGAACCATCACGCTGGATGTGACAGAATCCGGTATCTTCGAAGTGCATGCACTGACAAAGGGTGCGGCAGAAGATCTGCTCAGCGGCAAAATGGCAGAAAAGGTTGCGAAACTGTACGGGGAAACCTGTTCCTTTACGCCGATGCCGGAGACAGAAATTACAGATATTCCAAAGGAGGCATACTGATATGATGGATACGTTCTTTTTATGTTTCCTAATCGGGATTCTTCTGTTGACCATGCTGATGCTGTTTCGTCTGTTTTTCGGCACAGGGATCTTTGACCGGTTTATCGGAATTCTGGTCATTGCAACCAATGTGATCCTGATTCTCATTGCAGTCGGTTTCGTGGATGCACGCCGTGCAATGTATGTGGATGTGGCCATTTCCTATGGCATTCTTGGATTTATCAGCTCCGTGATCCTGGCGAAGTTCATCGGGCAGAGAGGAGGAAAAGAAGATGACCATTAGAGATATTCTGACCGTTCTTTTCCTTTCTGCAGGGTTTCTGTCCTTTGTCGTCTCGACGATTGGTGTGTTTCGAATGAAGGACTTTTATACCAGAATGCACGCAGCAGGTGTATGCGGATCCGCCGGACTCCTTTTGTGCGGTGTCGGCTTTTTTATTTATGAGGGGCTGACCCTTACGGGTCTAAAGATTTTTCTTGCACTGCTGTGTGCATGTCTCGTCAATCCCATTGGTACACATATTATCTGTAAAGTAGCTTACAAGCAGAGTACAGAATCGAGAAAAGAAGGAAAGGGGGAAGTCTGAGATGCCGGTAATTCTACTGGAAGGACTGCTGCTGATTGCACTGATCGGTATTGCGGTATCCATTATTTTTGAAAGAAAGCTTCTGGCGTGTACGGTGATTTACTGTGCATTCAGCTTTCTCGCCATGCTTTTATATATTGTCGTAGGTGCAGCGGATGTCGCATTTACAGAAGCCGTCATCGGTACCATTTCCACGGTATACTTTGTAATTGCGATTAAATCCATAAACAGGCGGTGCAAATGATGGACAGAAGATCGAAACTGAAAACAGCAGGACTTGTTCTGGTCATTTTGCTGACCATTGTCGGAGGCCTGAAGGTGGGAAGCTTTCTTCCAATCATCGGTGCCCATGAGACACCTGCCAATATCTATTTATCCAACTATTACATAGAAAATGCCATGGAGCACACCCATGCCGCCAATATCGTTACAGCGGTACTGGCGGACTACAGAGGATTCGATACCCTTTTTGAAACCTGTGTACTTTTTCTGTCGGGTATCGGAACATTGATGGTACTGTTCAGCAAGGCAAAAGTGAAACGCAGATTTCCGAAATCCCGAAAGACAGAGACACAGCCTTTAGCCGGAGAAATGATTGCGGAATTCACGCAGCGTGGAAGTTACAGCAGCGGGATTCTGGATGCAGCACTCCGAATCGTAATGCCATTCATCATGATTTACGCCATTTATGTACTGATGCATGGAGAACTATCTCTGGGCGGCGGTTTCCAGGCAGGTGCCCTGCTGGCCTGTGCCTATCTGATCGACCGTATCTCTCCAAGCTTTGAAAGCCGGATGGGAGAAATCAAAGAAGAAAATATGCTGATTGTGGCAGGTCTGGGAACTTTTCTCTATGCATTCACGGGAATCCTTCCGATGTTTTTCGGCGGAAACTTCCTGGAATATGCGAAACTGCCGTTTGGCCCTCTGGTTCACGGCGGTGTGGCAGGACTGCATGCAGCTGGTATTCTGATGATTGAAATCGGCGTGACGGTCTGCGTCATGGCGGTAATCATGACCATTCTTGAGGTGGTACTGGAAAGGACGGATTTCGACGATGACTGAGATACTTGATAAGCTTGAGTTTTTTCTGGCGGACCGGGGCATTTATATGCTCTGTTTCGTCATGCTTGCCATCGGGATTTATGGTATGGTGGTTTGCAGCAACTACATGAAAAAACTCATGTGTATGAATATTCTGCAGGTTTCCATTATCTTTTTCTTTCTCACCTTCGGACAGAAAGAAGGCGGCACGCTGCCGGTGGCACTGACGGAGGTTCTGCAGGCGGAAGAATATATTAACCCCGTGCCCCATGCCCTCATGCTGACGGCCATCGTCGTCAGTCTCGGTGTGACGGGAGTAGGACTGGCCCTTCTGATGAAAATCCGGGATATCTATGGAACCATTGAAGAGGACGAGATCACCGGGAAAGGAGGCGGCAAATGATGGAGCATCTGCCGATTCTGGTGATATTGCTGCCCCTTTGCGGGATTTTGCTGTGTCCGCTTCTCAGCTGGATTCGCGCAAGCTGGGGAAAGCGGGCAGTTATGTGCGGCCTGCTTGGTGCACTGATCTGTGCGGTGACGCAGCTGGCACAGGTGGTGCAGAGCGGGGAAGCGATTCACTACTGGATGGGAGGCTGGATGCCGCCCTTTGGCATCGAATTCGTCATCGACGGAGTCAACGGTGCAGTTGTAGTTCTGGTGGCTGCCATTTCTTTTCTGACATCCCTGTACAGCAGCCCGTTTCAGCCCCATAACGGGCAGAAATGGTTTCAGACTGCGGGTTACTACGTTCTGATCGGATTCCTGGCCGTGGGTCTTCTGGGTATGGCATCTACTGGGGACGCGTTTAATTTGTATGTGTTTATGGAAATCACGGCACTGTCCGGTTATGGGCTCATTGCCATCGGGGAG
>JBJESY010000170.1:0-2969 GCA_051883035.1 Anaerovoracaceae bacterium
ATGGAATTGTAAAATCTGACCGAATGGGTTATACTATGTATAAGTACAGTAACAATGGAGGTGCTTCAAATGGATAAAACCGCATATAGACCGCGTATCATAGACAAGCAAATTCAGGAGTATCTTACGGTATTCGGTGCGATTTGCATCGAAGGTCCAAAATGGTGTGGAAAGACATGGTCTTCTTCTTATCACAGCAACAGTGAAATCATGATTGGAAGTCCGGAGGGCAACTTTCAGAACCGCCGTCTGGCGGAGATGTCCCCCGCAATCGTGCTGGATGGTGCGGTGCCCCGTTTGATTGATGAATGGCAGGAAGTTCCCCAGCTCTGGGATGCTGTGCGGCACAGAGTGGATCAGAGACCGGAAAAAGGTCAGTTCATTTTAACCGGCTCTGCAACTCCCGTTCGAAAAGGGATTCTGCACAGTGGAGCCGGAAGAATTGCACGACTGCGCATGCGTCCCATGTCGCTCTATGAATCCGGTGACTCGACCGGTGCAGTATCTCTGGAAGAACTTTGTGAAGGGAGACTGACTCCAGCCATGACCGGAGAGGTAGATCTTCGAAATCTGATCACATATATCATTCGCGGAGGATGGCCCGGAAATCTGGATACCCCGGCAGAAAAAGCGGGATTACTACCGGCAGAATATCTGACGGCTGTCATTGAGGACGATATTTATCGTATGGATAATGTAAAACGAAATCCGACGAAAATGCGTCTCCTGTTGCGCTCGCTCGCCAGAAACGAAAGTACGACCGTCACCAACAAAACCCTGAAAAACGATGTAAAGGAAATCGACGATGAAGACATCGACACAGATACAATTGCTTCGTATCTTGATATATTCAAGCGTCTGTTTCTGACTGACAATCTGGAACCTTATGCTTCCCGGATTCGTTCATCTGTCAGAGTAAAGCAGGCGGAAAAGCGCCATTTTTCTGATCCTTCCCTTGCCTGCGCTTTATTAAAAGCAACACCGGAACGTCTGCTGAATGATCTGGAAACGCTGGGATTCCTGTTTGAATCGTTGTGTGAAAGAGACCTGAAAATCTACGCAGAATCCTTCGGGGCACATCTGTATCACTATCAGGACTATGCAAACAAGGAAATTGATGCGGTCCTTGAACTGCAGGACGGCAGATGGGGTGCATTTGAAATTAAGTTAGGCGCAAATCAGATTGATGAGGCAGCTAGAAATCTGCTTTCCATCAGGGACTCCATCGAGGAGGGCGGCGGCACGCTGCCGTCTGTGATGTGTGTGATCTGTGGTCTTTCCAATGCCGCCTATCAAAGAGAGGACGGTGTATTCGTCGTTCCGATCACCGCCCTCAAAAATTGACAGGTATTACAATTTAGCGCAGTCTTCCGGATGTCCAGAGTCCTGGCATTTTTCAGTTTTTTTCTTCCATAGCAACTTCCACTTCTTTGCCCCGGAAGGCTGCGCCGTATTTCACGATGGTGTCAATGCCCCGGGATCGCAGCTCTGCGTCATAACCGCGGCGTTCCATCTGCCGGAGCGCCGATTCCGCCAGCTCCTTCAGATCGCCGGGCGAATGGATTTTGAGAGATTTCACTTCGATCAGGATGCCGGGCAGCGTATCAGGTACATCATCCTTCGGTTGCAGCTGAATATCGAACCGGCCTTCCCCCGCCTCCCGGTTGGATGTGACGAAATATCGGTTATCCAGTAAGGAGCACAGCCCCAGGAGGAGTCCGTGATAGAATATTTCGTCTGCCGTGTCGAAATAGCTGGCGGACTGGAGCAGCAATTTACGCAGGTTTTTCTGCAGGGAGGCTGCATCGCCGGTATAAAGGGCTTCTTCGATGGAGATGGCGGTGGAGACCGGAATCATGGGACTGAATTTTTCCAGAACCTCCTTCCGGTAGACCTGGGCAATCTCCTGGTTCGGCAGGGCCACATGGCACATATATGCACCGCTGGCGGACCGTCCGGTTTCCACGATCTTCAGGTAGCCGGTAACCAGCAGAAAGCTGTAAATGCTGGATGGATTCTTTCGGATCTCCGGATAAACCACGCTGGTATCCACATAGGTCAGGAAGGAACCGCCCTGCAGCAGGTCGTAGAGCCGCCCGTAGATTTCCTCGTCGGCTTCTGCCAGGACCTGGGCGATGACATCATTGCTGCCAGTGGACAGCCAGTAGGGTCCCGGCCTGCAGTTGTTTCTGAAATAGTTGACGACAGACCATGGGTTGAAGATCTCCGTGCCGCCGAACCGGTAGCCGTCATACCATGTGCAGAGTTCCTCATACTTTTCGGGGACGTCATAATACCGGGTCATTTCCCGTACTTCTTCCGGCGTGAAGCCGAAATAGCTGCTGTACTTTTCCTCCAGGATGGAATTGACCGCCAGATTGTTCAGACCGCTGAACAGGCTTTCCTTCGCCACCCGCAGGATCCCGGTGAGGAAGCCGAAGGACAGGTGGCGGTTATCCTTCAGACCGCTGGAAAACAGGTTTCGCATGAAGAGAATCACTTCATCGTAGAAACCCCGTACATGTCCCTGCTGGATCGGCGTATCGTACTCATCGATGAAGAGTACCGGCGGGACACCCCAGTGCTGATCCAGCATGCGGGAAAGAATCTGAAGGGATTGCTCCAGTTCCGTGATATCTGCCGTTCCATCCAGTACCTTTCTGAAATATGTTTTGTCACCGGTTTCGCACCGGTCGCTTTCCAGCACTTCGCTGTGGCGGGCAAACTCCGCAGAGAAAATCATGCGGAACTGTTTGACCGTATTCTCCCAGCTGGCGCTTTTGATATCCTTGAAGGTCAGGTAGATGACTGGATATTTTCCCTGATGCATGCGGTATTTCTCACCGCAGGCCCAGATTTTTTTATCCTGGAAATAGACGGAAGTATCCTCTTCCGTCTTTTCGAAAAAGGTACGAAGCATATCCATGTTCAGCGTCTTACCGAACCGGCGGGGCCGGGTAAAAAGGGAC
>JBJESY010000171.1:0-13961 GCA_051883035.1 Anaerovoracaceae bacterium
AAGCGGCGCTTCATGCCGCCGGAAAACTCCCGGACGGGCTTGCCCGCCGTGTCCCATGCAGAAGAACGAAAACGGTGGATCCATCATTAACATCGGATCCATGGCAACCTGCGGCGGAGATCTCGGTTCTGCGGCATATGCATGCGCCAAAGCCGGTGTAAACATGCTGACCCAGTATACCGCAGCGGAGTATGGAAAGCAAAAGATACGATGCAATTGCGTCCGGCCGGGCCTGATTGTGACGCCGGAAAACGAAGCACGTGTTCCGCAGATTCTGAAGGATGTTTTCCTGAACAATATTCTGGTTGACCGCTATGGCTGTCCGGAGGATATCGGCCATTTGTGCGTATATCTGGCATCTGACGAAAGCAGCTATGTAACAGGGCAGATCATGAACGTGGATGGCGGGCTGAATTCTCATGTTACCACTCTTGGTGAATTCCGAAAGATGAATTCCCGTACATGGTAAGCAGCTGCAGTTTACTGCATAACACGGCCATAATACTACCATAAAACCACACAAAAACGGCGGACGCATCGTCCGCCGTTTTCTTATGAAACGCTGAAGCTTATTCTTCTTCCATTGCCTTCATGTTCGGGTCTTTATGCAGTTCGCAGCCGGTTGCTTCCTGGATCTGTTCCCAGGTGTAGTCCGGATGTAACTCCGTTACCCAGATACCGTCTTCTCTTACTTCCATTACACCCATTTCGGTGATGATCTTGGAAACGCACTTTTCTGCAGTCAGAGGCAGGTTGCATTTCTTTAAGATCTTATGTGCACCCTTCTGGGTATGCATCATAACGATGATAACTTCCGGGCATCCTACGCACAGGTCCATGGCACCGCCCATACCTGCAACCTTCTTGCCAGGTACGATCCAGTTTGCCAGGTCACCGTTTTCAGCAACTTCCATTGCGCCCAGTACGGTAGCCTTTACGTGGCCGCCTCGAACCAGACCGAAGGATTCTGCAGTGTCAAAGTACTTTACTCTCGGCAGAGCAGTTACATATGTACCACCGGAGTTGATGATGTCCACATCCAGGTTGGAAGCATCAGCAACTGCATCGATACCGGCAAATCCGTTTTCGGAGTGGCAGGTAACCATGATATCTTCCGGAATATAGTCAGCAACCATGGTCGGCAGGCCGATACCCAGGTTGATGAAATCACCATCTTCAAATTCTTTTGCGCATCTCTTCGCAATTCTTACTTTTAAATCTGCCATTTCTTTTCTCCTTCCGCAATAGCTTCTACCAGAACACCTGCTACACCGAAGTAGTCAGGGTCGATTTCACCGATTTCCACGATCTTTTCCGGTGCGATGATGGTGTGCTTCGCAGCGCCTGCCATCACATAGTTGAAGTTCTTAGTTGCCTTGGAGCAGTAGTAGTTACCGAATTTATCCGCAACGGAAGGTCTGATGAACGCATAGTCAGCATATAAAGGCATTTCGAACAGATACTTCTTGCCTTCAATTTCTACGACTTTCTTTTCTCTTCCCAGCTCATCCAGTTCAGTTTCCATCGGAGTACCAACACCGGTCGGGGTCAGCACGCCGCCCAGTCCATAAGCAGCAGCTCTGATCTTTTCAGCCAGAGTGCCCTGCGGAACCAGAGTATATCTCAGAGTGCCTTCCGCAAACTGTTCATTCAGTTTCGGGTTTACACCTAAATGAGAAGCGATGATGTGGTCAACCATGTGGTGTTCCAGTAATTTACCGATACCTCTTGCAGTCTTACCGGCGAATTCGCCTGCCGGCTGGCCAACGTCCAGACCACCGTCGTTACCGATGACAGTCAGGTGCTTTACGCCCTTTCTTACCAAAGCGTCCATCAGAATTTCAGGTGAACCAGTACCCAGGAAGCCGCCGACCATGATGGTCATACCGTCTTTTACGCCTGCAACTGCTTCATCTGCAGTCATAATTTTGTTAATCATTGTTATTTCACCTTTCTTAAAATTACTTATACATCAACCTACACAACTCGAATTGGTGGGACATCGCTGCCCCACCATTCGTTAAAAGTATATCACACCTTTTTCTTCCTGTAAAGTCCTTTACAGCCTTTTATGCTGTGATTGTGTATAAATATCTATCTGTCCGCAATATTTGCTTTCTTTTCCCAGCCGCGCTTCTGTACTTCCTGCATGATGAAGGACATAACGTGTTCTGCATACTTGCCAGGGCCGAAACCGGCGTCATAACCCAGTTCCTGTGCCAGCTCGTGGGAAATTCTCGGACCGCCGCAGGTCAGGATGATCTTGTCTCTCAGACCTTCTGCTTCCATCAGTTCCGCCATCTTGGTCAGGTTCATGATATGGATATCCTTCTGGGTTACTGTCTGGGATACCAGAATTGCGTCAGCATTGACTTCCTTTGCCTTTGCAATCAGCGCTTCACAAGGAACCTGAGATCCCATGTTGTAAGCCACTACGTTCTTGAATCTTTCCAGACCGAAGTGACCGTGGAAGCCCTTCATCTGAATGATTGCGTCGATACCTACGGTATGCGCATCGGATTCGATGGAAGCACCCACAACGACGATATCTCTGCCGATGTTTTCGCCGATCCATTCGCCGCACTCTACTCTGTCGTATACTTCGCCTTCTACCTTCGGAACAACGATCTGTGTATAGTCGATGGTCGGAGTTGCACATCCGTATACGTTGAAGAATGTATAGCCCTTGGTCAATTCGCAGTAGTAAGCAACGTTTGGTTCTTCCAGACCCAGCTTCTTTGCATACTGCTTGGCACATTCTTCTGCTTCTTCACCGTAAGGTACAGGAAGCGTAAACGCAAGCTGCACTTTACCGTCATTTAATGCGTCGCCATAAGGCTTCACTTTCGTTAAATCTACCTGTGTAGTTGCACATGTTGTCATTGTATTACACCTCCCTATTCATGATCCAGGAATAATTCGATAAACGGATTGAAGTAGTTTTCGCCCTTCGTGCAAACGCCTTCCAGACCGTGACCACCGTCGAACGGACGCTTTACGCCGCCGAAGATACCTTTTTCGATGGTGGAGAACAGGCCTTCTTTTTCCACTTCTGCCAGCAGAGCGTCTGCCTTGCCCAGAACTTCCTGTGCTCTCTTCTGGATGATACCATCCTTCTTAAATTCTACTTCATCACCGATGTGTCTGCAGTTATTGAAGATATACTGTGCATTTTCGATTGCCAGATATCTGTCCTGCATCAGCGGAGTATGAATTGCTTCGGTCAGCATACCGGTCAACAGGATGGACTGGTTGGTCCATACGGTTACCAGGTTGAACAGTGCATCCTGCAGGTGACCTCTGAAGATGTTTCCGGTCATGAACTTTGTAGGAGGCATGTATTTTAATCTTGCCTTCGGGAAGATTTCTCTTGCCATCTGTGCCTGTGCCAGTTCCAGCAGGAAGCCGTCTTCCGTAGCAGGGTCCATTTCAAATGCATGGCCCAGACCCATCTGCTCTTCCGGAATGTTTGCCAGAACCGCAAACTGTTCGTTGATGAACTGGGAAGCGGTTACAGTATGTGCAGCTTCGATTGCATCATCTGTGGTCAGGTAGTTATCTTCACCGGAGTTGAAGATAATACCGCAGTAACCGATGATAACTCTGGACATATACTGGTCAACCAGCGTTCTCTGCATGTTGATGTCTCTGAACAGGATGCCGTAGATTGCGTCGTTCAGCATAACATCCAGTCTTTCCAGTGCACCCATGGCAGCGATTTCAGGCATGCACATGCCGGAGGAGTAGTTGCACAGTCTGATGTATCTGCCAACTTCTTCGCCCACTTCGTCCAGTGCTTTTCTCATGATTCTGAAGTTTTCCTGTGTTGCGTAAGTACCGCCGAAACCTTCGGTTGTCGGTCCGTAAGGTACATAGTCCAGCAGGGACTGTGCAGTAGTACGGATTACTGCGATAACATCAGCACCCTGTCTTGCAGCAGCCTGTGCCTGGATCACGTCCTCGTAGATGTTGCCGGTGGCAACGATTACATAGATGTACGGTTCCTTACCTTCGCCGATGGTGTTCAGGTATTCCTGTCTCTTTGCCTTCTGTTCGTCAATTCTTGCGAAGGTAGCCTTGATGGCAGGCTTTAATGCTTCTGCAGCTTCTTCCTGCGTGCAGGTCGGCAGCTTCACGATGTCCAGCTTGCCTGCTGCGATTTCTTCTGCGATTTCCTGCGGAGTCTTGCCGGTCTGCACGATGGCATTACCCATCAGATATGCAACACCTGTCGGCAGAGCACCGGCTTCTTTGATGTGATCCACAACTACGTTTGGCAGCGGGTTGTCAACATCGTCAACGCCGTCAACGCCCAACAGTCTCAGAATGGTTCTTTCTGTGGATACTGTTGTATGACGGTCAATAAAATCCTGCATGTCGTGCGCAATGTTTGCTGCATGCTGACGAGCACTGTCAACGACTTTTGAATCAAGATTTAATTTGCTTTTCATCCTCGTTTCTCCTTTATTTTAAATACTTCTGCGCGCCATCGATGATTTCCTTGCTGATTCCCAGCATTTTCGCGATGTTCAGCGCATCTTTCGGTATCTGTCCCTGCCGCTGTACGCGGTAGAGCCGGTAGTCCATATATTTGGAAATGATGTTGATCCGCTCACGCCGGTTTGCATACTGGATTTCCCTGTTCAGTTTGCTGAAATCCGCGTCTGCAAGCCCTCTCACCTGCATATTGATGACACCTTCTGTTTCCGTTACCGTTTCAAAGTGTGTCGTAATCAGCGTAATATACGGTTTCTCCTTCAGATAGTCCACCAGACTTCTCGTCAGAGCCAGTCCCTCCACCGGGTTCGTCCCGCTGGCTATTTCGTCAATTAATAAAACCGACCGATCACTGCTTTTGTCCAGGATCTCCTTCAATTCTTCCATTTCGCTTCCGAAACTGGAAAGACCTCTTTCGACAGACTGACTGTCGCCGATGAGCATCTGCATGTAGTTGGAGAGCCCGACTCTGGCACGCCGGCATGGCACGAAGAAGCCATACTGTGCCAGAATGGACACTTGTCCGACCAGCTTCAGTGATATTGTTTTTCCACCCATATTCGCGCCCGTAATGCAAGTAACTCCATCGCCCAGGGAGATACTTACCGGACAGTACTTCTTACCCTTCTTATTGAGGATGTCTTCAACCTGAAGATTCCGTCCCTCCTCAATTTCTATAATATGTTCTTCAGTGATTTCAGGCCGCGTGCAGCTGTGTTCCATGGCATACGTTGCCTTTCCCAGAGCCAGATCCAGCGCACCCATTCGCTGGCAGTTTCCGGTCAGACATTTCTCCCATACAGAAATCTTCTGTGACAGCTCAGCCCGGATAGTTTCCTCTTCCACTTCAATCTGAAGATTCAGATCCTCCATCTCCTTCACATATTCATATACCGCACCAAATGGTTTCAGCTGGAATGTCAGGGACATGTAGTCCTCATACACCAGCTCCAGATCCGGGATGGATTTCACCTTTTCCAGATCCGGATGAGACCGGGATACCGTAATATCAAACTTCGGCGTCAGCTGAATCCCGTGCTCCCTGCGGATGGACTCACGCTTTGCCTTCTGCTCTTTTCGGATTTCCAGCTCAATACGCCGTTTCTCCTGCCGGAACTGTCCCAGTTTTTCTGAGAACTCATCATATATGTAGAACGTGTTGATCCTGTCTCCGCGCGGATCCAGCACGTCCAGCAGCTCCGTCGTATCCTCCAGTCTGTATTCTTCAGGCACGCTGCTGCTCCCTTCCAGAAGCTGCGACAGCCTTCTCATCTGCAGAAGCAGTGTTTTCACTTCGTAAATCTCGACCACGGAAAGAACCGATTTCGCACTGCGGCTTAAGGTGTAGGACACATCCTTCACCTCCATGAACAGTTCTCCGATCTGTTCCACCAGTCGCTGATTCTCTCCGGCGAAAGCAATCATGCGGTCCACTTTATCCAGTTCTTCACGCAGATCTTCCTCTTCTCCCGGAAAGTATGGCCGAATTTCTTTTAACTGTTTTTTTCCGAAGGGAGTGTTCAGGTTAATGCACGACAGGATATATTCCAGACCTGTCTCCGTTCTTGTTTTCACGTTGGCCAGTCTTCTGTTCTTGCCTGCTCTCATAAATCTTCTCCCTCTTCTTCCCGCCGCCCGAAGGCGACTGTAGTTCTATTTCCTTACATCGATCAGCTGCATGTCCGGGATTGCTTCCTGCATGGCCGCTATCAGCGCTTCGCTTTCAAAGGAATATCCGCGCGGTGACCACGGATTTACCGTGATGGCCGCTACTTCAATATTTTTCAGCACACTGACTTGAAACCCCTTCTTCCGCAGCTTTCCCCAATCCATCGCATTGATGAAGATCTTGGTTGGATCCTTGAGTACAAACCGCACCTGCTTCAGCTTTTTCGGACTGATATCACAGATCACACTGTTTGTAAAGGCACCCGGAATATATACATACTCCGTTTCCTCATCGATGGCCTCATCAATAAAACGACTTCCTCCCAGTCCGGTTTTCAGATCCAGAGGCACTGTTTTCTCTCCTTTTACGAGCAGGATTTTATCCTGGAACAGATTCTCTTCGATCTGCCTGCGGGCCGGAGAGTCCTCCAGCTCGTCCAGACTGTAAAGGGACACCAGATGGGCCGTTTCCTCCACCACTTTTTTCATGTTTCTGGAAAGAACGGCACCCGTGGACAAAATAATGGCATCGGATGTTTCCGGAGATGCGATGGCTTTCCGGTCGATGGCTCCGTCGATCAGAATCAGGTCACAACCATAGCCAAACAACTCGTCACAGACTCTCTTTGTATCCATGGCGGCCGGCGGACCGGCGATCTGCACGTATCCGCTGTCTGCAACCCTGCAGATGAGCAGATCTCCCATCGGCGTGGAATATCTGGTTTTTTTCAGAATCTCCATGCCTGCATCTGCCATATCATACAGCTGCGTGGGCACGGTTACGATGGTATCCTGATCCAGATAGATTCTCGGCTTTTCGGTTCCGGTGACCAGATCCTGGGTTTCTCCGTCACGCCCGATGGATGTGACGCCCAGCCGGATTCCTTCGTCCATAGCTTCCTCAATGAGATAATTGAGGGCTGTGGTCTTCCCGGCATTTTTCGCCATGCCTACGATGGACAAAGTCTTGTATTTCGTTGATAAATCGTATAGTAAACCCATCTGAAAAAATCCTTTTCATATCTGTGGGGAGGCAAAAGCCTCCCCGCAGGTATTTTTTATATTAGCCGGAAGTCCGGATCTGAAAATCCTAGTGAGCGTTTCTCTGATGTCTCAGCAGGTTTGCAGGTTCCATGGACTTGATTTCCGGACCTTCGCCCAGAGCGGATACACCCTGGTACTTATAAGTCTTCTTACCGGTGCAGTAGTCGCAGGTGCAAGGCAGATCCGGCAGCTGCGGTTCGGTGTAAGTGGTGATAACACCTTCGTAGTTTCTCAGGATTACCTTGTGCGGTGTCTGGGAAATTACGTACTGCGGCATTACCGGAGTCTTTCCGCCGCCTCCCGGTGCGTCCACTACGAAAGTAGGTACAGCATAACCGGAAGTATGTCCTCTCAGACCTTCGATGATTTCGATACCCTTTGCAACAGAAGTTCTGAAGTGTTCAATACCGATGGACAGGTCGCAGATGTAGATGTAGTAAGGTCTTACTCTGTTCTGAACCAGTTTGTGAACCAGTTCTCTCATGATGTGCTTGCAGTCGTTTACGCCTCTCAGCAGTACGGACTGGTTGCCCAGAGGAATACCTGCATCAGCCAGCTTTCTCAGTGCTTCGCAAGCTTCCGGAGTCAGTTCCTTCGGATGGTTGAAGTGCGTGTTCAGCCAGATCGGATGATACTTCTTCAGCATGTTTACCAGATCGTCAGTGATTCTCTGCGGCATTACAACCGGCGTTCTGGAACCGATTCTTACGATTTCAACATGCGGAATCTTTCTCAGTTCGCTGATGATGTATTCCAGGGTTTCGTCTTCTACGCACAGTGCGTCGCCGCCGGACAGCAGAACGTCACGAACAACCGGAGTTCTTCTGATGTAGTCCAGGCATGCATCGATATCTTCTCTGGATCTTGCACCGTCAGTTTCGCCTGCCAGTCTTCTTCTGGTGCAGTGTCTGCAGTACATGGAGCACTGGTCAGTGATCAGGAATAATACTCTGTCAGGATATCTGTGAGTCAGGCCAGGAGCCGGGGAGTCTGCGTCCTCGTGCAGAGGGTCAGCATCATCGGCATCGGATCTGTGCATTTCAGCCAGAGTCGGAACAGCCTGCATTCTTACCGGACATCTCGGATCATCCGGATCCATCAGGGAAGCATAGTAAGGTGTGATACCTACACGGAAGCCGCCCATTACCTTTTCGATATCAGCCTTTTCCTGTTCGGTCAGGTTTACTACTGCGCAGATATCCTCAACGGTGGATAATCTGTGCTCTACCTGCCAGTGCCAGTCGTTCCACTGTTCATCGGTTACGTCCTTGAACAGAGGGATGTCTTTCCAATTTCTAGTTGCCATTATGTTCTCCTTTTACACTTTATTTCAGGCGGCAGGTGTGCCGGAAAGCACGCCCGCCGCCTTTCCATCTTTCACTTGATATGTGATATGTGCTGCTGACTATGCGTACATTTCAGCAAACAGGTTTCTCAGACCTTCGTGCTCTCTCAGTTCCTGCAGCGTGATTTCTGCATGACCCTTGGTGTAGCCGTTTCCGATGATCATGTTTACGTCCTTGCCTACACCTTCTGCACCCAGTGCAGCCTTGGTGAAGGAAGTAGCCATGGAGAAGAAGTAAACTACGCCGTCATCTTTGCAGGCCAGGATGGATGCCATCTCGGTATTTTCGATGTTTACGCAGTTGATAACCACGTCAGCCAGCTGTCCGTCAGTTACTTCCATGATCTTATTGTAAACGCCAACTGCATCAGTAGCATTTGCAACCATGTATACGTCTGCCAGATCCAGGTTCTTTGCTCTTGCTTCGGACTTCGGGGATCCTGCGATGCAGATAACCTTACCGGTTACGCCGGCTCTCTTCTTTGCTTCGTATAAGCAGAGCAGACCGGACTTGCCGCCGCCGCCGATTACCACTACAGTCTGACCCGGCTTAACCAGCTTTGCAGTCTGTGCAGGTGCGCCTGCTACGTCCAGTGCGGACAGAGCCAGACCTTCCGGCATATCTTCCGGTAATTTTGCATAGATACCGGACTGGAACAGGATTGCCTTACCCTTGATATCAACCTGATCGATTTCCGGTCTTACTTCCAGAATCTCATCGATTCTCAGCGGAGTCAGGGACAGGGAAACCAGAGTAGCGATCTTGTCGCCGACCTTCAGGTCGCCAACATAATTCTCGCCGATTTTTTCTACGGTACCGATCAGCATACCGCCGGAACCGGTCCAAGGATTCTTATGTTTACCAGCTTTGGCAACGATGCCCAGCATGGTTTCTTTAATCTTTTCGATATCGCCGCCAGCTCTTCTTTCGATTTCGGTGAAAGATGCGGAGTCGATGTTTAAGGTTTTTACATCGATCAGCACTTCGTTGTCATAGATTTCATCCATGTTGTTGTCAACAACATCAGCTGGCTGCGGTAATACACCCTTTGGTGAAATTACACGGTGAGTTCCGTAAGGACATCCTTTTTTCATCTTAATTTCCTCCTGAAAAACTTTTTTCGTGCCGTACCCAACTCCGGCACATCTCTTTGCTATATCATCACGGCAGGCACCCTGCATGCAGAAAACGTCCGCCGTGTCTGAAACAAATGGTTTGCGGATTTTGTGAAAAAATCCGGATTATGCGTACAGTTCTGCAAACAGCTTCATGATTCTTTCGTCTTCTCTCAGAACCTGCAGCGCTGCATTGGCGTGACCCTTGGTGTAGCCGTTTCCGATGAGCATGTTCACATCCTTGCCGACACCTTCTGCACCCAGAGCTGCCTTGGTGAAGGAAGTCGCCATGGAGAAGAAGTATACCAGGCCGTTGTCCTTGCAGGCCAGGATGGAAGCCATTTCGGTGTTCGGAATGTTTACTACGTTGATGACAACGTCAGCCAGCTGGCCTTCGGTCACTTCCATGATTTCGTTATACATTGCAACAGCGTCGGTTGCGTTTACTACCAGATATTCGTCAGCACACTTTACGGACATAGCGCGGTTGATGGACTTCTTGAAGCCGTCTACGCAGATAACCTTGCCGTTTACGCCAACCTGTCTCTTTGCCTGCCAGCAGCACAGGATACCGGACTTGCCGCCGCCGCCCATTACGACTACGGTGTCGCCAGGCTTGCAGATCTTGGCAGTCTGTGCCGGTGCGCCTGCTACGTCCAGAACGGACAGTGCCAGTTCCTTCGGCATATCCTTCGGCAGGATACCGTACAGACCGGACTGGAACAGGATTGCCTGCCCCTTTACGTCAACCTGGTCGATTTCAGGTCTTACTTCCTTGATTTCTTCGATCTTCAGCGGAGTCAGGGACAGGGATACTAAAGTAGCGATCTTGTCGCCTACGCGCAGGTCTCCTTCGAAGTTCGGACCGATGGCTGCAACCTTACCGATCAGCATGCCGCCGGAACCGGTCCAAGGGTTCTTATGCTTACCGGTGGTTTCCACGATGTTCATGATAATCTTCTTAATCTCTTCCACATCGCCGCCGGCTCTCTTTTCGATTTCCGTGAAAGAAGCGGAGTCGATATTCAGAGTATGTACATCGATCAGCACTTCGTTGTCGTAGATTTCCATGGTGTTGTCCAGCTTGTCAGCAGGCTGCGGCAGTACACCCTTTGGTTCGAGCACTCTGTGAGTTCCGTAGATATCACCTTTTTTAAATTCCATAACGTTTTTCTCCTTTTACTATAAATTCCTTTGTGTTTTTTTCGGGAGGCCCGGGTTATCTGATTTACCCTCCTGCTCCCGGCGTTATTATATAAAGCAATAAATATGCCAAAGCCTCCTTCCTTTCTTCTCAAAATGTATTCGCTGTATTTCCAATCCATGCAGGGGTCTGTCCTTTTTTTAACAAGTAATTTTTATCCATTTTTCGAACCGATTTCGTTTCATGCGGAAAAATAGCGAACACATTTCGGTTCGCTATCTTTTTTCGTGTTTTTTGATATATGTCGGCGGGTTTTTGATGCCGGATCCGCACCCTATAGGATGTCGTATTTTTTCTTTTTCCGCACGATCTGGGTCTGGCTGATTCCAAGGGCTTTCGCCGCTTTTCGGGTCGATCCGTATTTCTCGCAGGCGTATTTGATCAGCCCCTTCTCGTATTCATCCACTGCCAGCTGCAGATCCAGTTCCTTTTCCGGCATCCGATCCGTTTCCTCCCCGCCGGTGCTGTTATCGCCCGGAAGCTGGCTCATGGAGCCGCTGAAGAGCTCGCCGTGGCTGTCCCGCATCACGTCCATCAGGCTGATGTTGTCGCCGGATGCGGAAATGATCAGGCGCTGCACTGTATTTTCCAGTTCCCGGATGTTTCCCGGCCACTGCTGCTGCTGCAGGTATTCCATGGCCGCATCGTCCATGCCGCGGCGTCTGCCGAACTTCTTTCCGTATTTTTTCAGAAAATGACCTACCAGTGCCGGGATATCCTCCGGCCGGTCCGACAGGCTCGGAATCCGGATCGGCACCACATTCAGGCGGTAGTACAGATCTCGCCGGAACAGACCTTTCTCTATGAATTCCTCCAGATTCCGGTTGGTGGCAGAGATAATGCGGACGTTTGTCTTAATCGGAGCGGTTCCGCCCACCCTGTAAAACTCACCGTCCTGAATGACACGCAGAAGCTTGGCCTGCATTTCCAGCGGCAGCTCACCGATTTCATCCAGGAAGATGACACCGTTGTTGGCGATCTCGAAATAGCCCTTCTTTCCTGATGCGCTGGCTCCGGTAAACGCACCCTTCTCATAGCCGAAGAACTCGGATTCTATCAGGTTTGGAGAAATGGAAGCGCAGTTGATCTTCACAAAGGGCTGCATCTTCCGGTCACTGTTTTTCTGTATAATGTTGGCGGCCTTTTCCTTACCGACACCGGTATCTCCGAAAATGATGACATTGCAGTCGTAGCGGGAGACCTGCATGATCTCGTTGAGAACCTGGTTCATGGCGCGGCTCCGGTAGACGTAGTCTTCCAGCATGGCCACTTCTTCTCCTCTTGCGAAGGCCCGATTCACGCCGCCGGATTCCGTTTCATCCAGATTGTCCAGCTTTTCCACCAGCTCAAAACGGGCATTTTCAAAGTAAGGAGCAAGTTCCTCCACCACCTTCACATCAAACACATCATAACCATCCACATACCCTTCGGCACCTCGTACTTTCAGCGGTTTTGTCATGGATTCGGTGATATACAGGGCGATGTTAAGGTTGTTGATCAGGTTGGTAAATACCACCGTACCACCCCGTTTGGCGGCCAGAATATTGATGGTTTCCGCACCTGGAATTTCCGCACAGTTAATGGACAGATCGAAGTAGGAATCCTTATCCAGCCGCTGCATGCACTCCAGCGGCTTCAGGATGTCCATGTAGTGTATCTCATTGAATACCACTGCCATCAGCTGATCCACGCTGCCGCCGATGATACGCAGGTCAGTCTTTTTATCGAAAATGCAGACGATCTCCGCATCTTCCCCTGCGGCGCGCCGCACCACATACCCGTACAGAATGTTGGTAATCAGGCTGTTTCCCACAATAAGGAACCGCTTTTTCTCCTCTGCCATCTGATGCAGCCGGAACAGGGTCCCCGACTCATCGAAGGCGCTCATCAGCAGATTATCCGGTACGCCTTCCGGCACCTTGACCAGGGTGATACGGCTGTTTACGATCATATAGCCATCGGCGTCAATCTGGTGAAATACAGGATCCACCGCCCGGATACTTTCTATATGCATGGGCACGGAGGCCAGCGATGCATTGCAGATGATTTCGTCCCCGACCTTGAAATTCTGCGTATTCTCAAATTCAGCACCGATCTGGTCGATGACGCCGAAAGCCAGTCCGCCGGTGTCTGTTACCGGATTGTGCAGTTTGCCTCTCCGGATGACGATATCGATGATCTTCTGCTTGATCTTTTCCTCGTTATCATTGGCTTCTGTACGGATCTGCTTGAAGCTGGTACCTTCCAGATGGATCCGCTTCAGCGAAATGCGGATTTCGTCAGGATAGATGTTCCGGTTGTTATCCAGGCGCCACGCCGAGGTGGGCAGCACCTGTTTCGGTTCCAGCACGCGATTGATGGGATAATTCATGGCTGATCGGTCACTCCTTTTTTGTGTTCACCGTTTCACGGGTGATGCTAAATCGGTTCACTTTTCTCTTATTTTCAATAATAATCCATTGGCATGCAAATTGCAATATATATTTGCGTAAAATGTGAATTTCGACCTGTCCGATTCCGATGAGGTTTTTCGTACAGGCGGAACCAATAGAAAAATTTTCATGGATAAAAGGAGATTGGAAAAATGGAAGAAAAGAAGTACACTTCATTATTAAGACTGAGAATGTCCGCAAAGGATGCACACTACGGCGGAAACCTGGTTGACGGCGCACACATGGTTCACCTGTTTGGCGACGTTGCAACCGAACTGCTGATCCAGATCGACGGAGATGAAGGTCTGTTCTGTGCATATGACAACATCGAATTCCTGGCACCGACTTATGCCGGCGACTATATCGAAGCATACGGCGAAATCACCAAGGTTGGCAACACTTCCAGAAAGATGAAGTTCGAAGCCAGAAAGGTAATCGCTGCAAGACCTGACATCAGCGCTTCTGCTGCTGACGTTCTGGAAGAACCAATCGTCGTTGCAAGAGCTACCGGTACCTGCGTAACTCCAAAGGAATGCAAGAGAAAATAATCCATCACCTTTGTCGTGATACTTACTGATACATCTTTTAAAACTTTTAAAACTTTGCTGAAAAACACCCGGCGCGTATGCACCGGGTGTTTTTCAATGCTGCGGCA
>JBJESY010000171.1:14061-15876 GCA_051883035.1 Anaerovoracaceae bacterium
CAGCGGCCTCAGCAGTTTTTCAGATATTCGATCTCTTCTCTCGTCAGCTTCCGGTAATGGCCCGGCTTCAGATGGCCCAGACGAATATCACCGATGGCCACCCGTTCCAGCTCCTGTACCGGATTCCCCACTGCGGCAAACATCTTTCGCACCTGCCGGTTCTTCCCCTCATGGATGGCGATCTCCACCAGGGTGGAATGCTGCGTTCCCTTGATAATCTTCACCTTGGCCGGTGACGTGACGAACCCGCCGATATCCACACCGCGGCGCAGCCGGGCCGCCCGTTCATTGGACAGAACGCCGGACACCAGCGCACGGTAGGTCTTATATACTTCATGCTTCGGATGAGTCAGCCGGTAAGCCAGCTCCCCGTCATTGGTCATGATCAACGCACCGCTGGTGTTATAATCCAGCCGTCCCACCGGAAACAGCCGGGCATCGATATCCTTCACCACGTCCATCACCGTCAACCGATCCTTGTCATCTTCCACCGTGGTCACCATGCCCAGGGGCTTATTGATCAGGACATATTCCATCTTCTGGGCGCCGCGGATCTCCCGTCCGTTGACAGTAACCCGGTCGCCTTCCTGCACGTCATAGCCCGGCTCCCGCAGCACAGCACCGTTGACCTTCACATTTCCGTTCTCGATCAGCTCGTCAGCCTTGCGTCGGCTCGCCACACCAGCCTGGGCGATATATTTGTTAATTCTCATTCTTCGTATTCTCCTCGCTGCCCGGTCCCTGTTCTTCCAGTTGCCGATTCGCATCTATGGCAGCCACTGACCAGCGGCTGCCGGCGTTTCCGGGCAAAATCTTTTCGCCCTATTGTACCATAGAATTCCGCAGGCCGCAAGGTGTCCGGACCGTTTGGACGTTTCACGCGGTCCGTTTGGACGTTTCAGCACCGCAATGCAGCGACACACCGCAATGCCTGCGATACACAACACTGCCTGCGATTTCGTATGGACTTCGAAAACCGCCTGTGCTAAAATGGAGAAAAAAATGCAGAGGTCTCATCCATGAAAAAATATCAGTTTCCCATCATTCTGTGGCTGGTTTTCGAAACCATTGCCATCACACTCTGGCTTACGCTGGATCAGATCTTTTATCTGTTTAATTTCACCTACATCGGCACCTGTCTGGCCGTTGGTCTGACACTCTATGCCCGAAAATTCCCGTGTGCCCGCCATGTGGTTCAGTTTTCCGTGGGCCTTTACATGCTGGTGTATCTCGGGCTTCTGTCAGAAGAAAACATGCAAATCGAGGGCTTCTGGTATTATCTGTTTCTCGGCGTGTTCGAGGCAGCTGTCATCCACTATCTCGTCGCCAAACTCTGCGGACCCTTTCTCTTCGGACGGGGCTGGTGCGGCTACGCCTGCTGGACTGCCATGGTTCTTGACCTGCTGCCTTATAAAATCCCGAACCAGCCGAGAAAAAATCTGAGATTGATTCGTTATCTGGTGTTCGCAGGTTCCCTGCTTTTCGTCGGCGCCCTGTTTCTTCTTCAGGTCCCGGATTTGGAACGGATCATGTTTTACAGCTTCCTGATTGGAAACGCGGTATACTACATCGTCGGCATCGCACTGGCTTTCGCCTTTCAGGATAACCGTGCCTTCTGCAAGTACATCTGCCCTGTGACGGTCTTCCTGAAACCTGCCAGCTATTTCTCCCTGCTGCGAATCAAAAACGATACCGACAAGTGCGTCTCCTGCGGAACATGCCGGAGAGTGTGTCCGATGAACGTGAACCCTGCCGATAATTCCCGCAACAGAGAAAACGGCACCGAATGCATTCTCTGCTTCACTTGCGTCGAAG
>JBJESY010000172.1:0-2947 GCA_051883035.1 Anaerovoracaceae bacterium
GATATCGTAAACAGCAAGACGCGGCAGGACTTCGGCATCACGTATGATCTGGAGGTGCTTCGTCTGATTGATATCTTCAGAAAGCATGATCTGAAGATCAACAGCGTGGTGGTGACCCGCTATGAGGATGCGCCGGCCGTAAACATGTTCCTGAACAAGCTGGAACGCCGGGGAATCAAAACCTATAAGCACTGCTATACCAAAGGATATCCGACGGATGTGGATACCATCGTCAGTGAGGAAGGCTATGGTGCTAATCCGTATATTGAAGTGACCAAACCGCTGGTGGTGGTTACCGGTCCGGGCGGCGGTTCCGGCAAGCTGGCCACTTGCCTGTCACAGCTGTATCATGAGTTTAAGCGGGGACGTAAGGTACGTTATGCCAAATTCGAAACCTTCCCGATCTGGAATCTGCCGCTGAAGCATCCGGTCAATATTGCCTACGAAGCCGCAACGGCAGATTTAAGGGATGTAAATATGATCGATTCCTTCCATCTGGAGGCTTACGGGGAAAAGGCAGTGAATTACAACCGGGATCTGGAGGTGTTCCCGGTGGTGAAGCGGATTATTGAAAAGATTACGGGTGAAGAGGCAGAGTATAAGTCCCCGACGGATATGGGCGTCAACCGGGTGGGCTTCGGCATCTATGATGACGAAGCCGTGCGGGAAGCTGCCGTGCAGGAAATCATCCGCCGGTTCATGATTGCCAAATGCGACTATAAAAAAGGCAAGATCACAGAAGCGACACTGGAACGGTCTGAACTGCTGATGAAGGAAGTCAACGCCTCGGAAGAGGACCGGGCGGTGGTACAGCCGGCCCGGGAGTATGCGGAGTTCAAACGGAGTCAGGACCCGAAATATCTGAACATGGTGGCCATGGCCATCGAAATGCCGGACGGTTCCATCGTAACCGGCAGGAGCTCCCACAGAATGGCCGCAGCCGGTGCAGCGGTTCTCAATGCAGTGAAAAAGCTGGGAGGAATTCCGGACGACCTCTATCTGATCGCACCGAATGTATTCAGCAGTATTCAGCAGCTGAAGGATGATGTACTCCATCATGACCGGACAAGCCTGAATCTGGAGGAGGTGCTGACAGCACTGTGTATTTCCGCGGAAACCAACTCCTGTGCAGACAAGGCGGTAAAGATGCTGGAAAAGCTGCAGGGATGCAAGGCGCACTGTACTGCCATTCTCAGTGACCGTGACGAACAGACTCTGCGCAGCATGGGGATCGACGTGACCTGTGATCCGGAGTATGTGACGACCAACCTGTATTTCTCGTAATGTATCTGGCAATGTATGGAGCATATCATGCAGTAAATGATATCGCAAATAAGGAATTTTAGGGAATAAAATGAGCAAAAAAACCAATCGGCGGCGCAGAGACAGCGTCACCAGGGAAACCATAGAGCGAAAAGAACAGTTTAAGTACCAGCTGCTGCTGCAAGGCGTGGCGGTAGGAATTCTGGTAGGTATTGTGGTAGGGCTGTTTCGGTTCGCCCTCCAGAAGGCGGAGGAAATCCGCAATTTATACATCGCGGCAGCAGAAAACAGCGTGCTGCTTTCCATCTGCGGAGTTTTTATATTGCTGTTTCTTTCGGTTATCGTGGTCTTTTGTCTGAAGAGGGAGCCTCTCTGCTCGGGCAGCGGTATTCCACAGGTAAAAGGGGAGCTTCGGGGTCATATCAATGCAAACTGGCTCCAGGTCATTCTGGCAAAATTTCTGGGAGGCGTAGCTGCTATCGGCGGCGGCCTTTCACTGGGCCGGGAGGGACCGAGCATCCAGTTGGGAGCCATGGTGGGAAAGGGCTTTTCCCGCCTTACCAACCGACTTCGCACGGAAGAAAAGCTGCTGATGAGCTGCGGAGCAGGTGCAGGCCTTGCGGCAGCCTTTGGGGCACCGCTGGCTGGTGTGGTCTTCGTGCTGGAGGAATTACATAAGAACTTCTCTCAGGAAGTCCTTCTTTCTACCATGGCAGCGGCCATTTGTGCCGACTGCATCGCGTCCTCCATTTTTGGCCTGACGCCGGTCTTTGATTTCGGAGATATTCTGCAGCTGCCGTTGTCCCGCTACTGGATGGTGGCACTGCTTGGCATCCTGCTGGGTGCCTTCGGTGTGTTTTACAACCGCAGCATCGCATTCATGCAGGATTTCTACGGGAAGCTGAGGCCGGTATGGCTGAAGGCGGCGATTCCGTTTGCTCTGGTGGTGATTCTGGCTGTATTCTGGCCGGAAATGCTGGGCAGCGGGCATCATCTGGTGGGAGAGACCGCTGCGGGAACCTTCCCGCTGAAGCTTCTGGCTGCCATTCTGGTGATCAAATTTATCTTCTCCGGATTCAGCTTCGGTACCGGTGCGCCTGGCGGCATTTTCCTGCCGCTGCTGGTTCTGGGGTCTCTCAGCGGCGGTCTGTTTGCGGAGGCAGTCAGCCCGCTGTTCGGATTTGAAGAAACCTACATCAGCAATTTCGTGATTCTCGGCATGGCAGGATACTTTTCCGCCATTGTCCGCGCGCCGATTACAGGCATCATCCTCATCAGTGAAATGACGGGTTCTCTGGGCAACTTGCTGGGGCTGTCGCTGGTTTCACTGACTGCCTATCTGACGGCGGAGTTGCTGAAAGGACAGCCGATTTATGATCAGCTTCTGAACCGGATGCTTTCAGGAGGCGTGAGCAAGAAACCGAAGAGAACCAATAAGGTTCTCATTGAAAGCGAAGTTTATCTTGGCTCTAAGGTGGCCGGAAAAAGTCTGGCAGAGGTCAATCTTCCTGCGGGCTGCCTGGTCGTCTCCATTCTCCGGGATGAAAAGGAATTCGTGCCAAACGGATCTACGGTTCTGAATGCCGGAGATAAATTAATCCTTCTCTGTGATGAATTCTTCGCTGCGGAGCTGGAAGACCAGCTGAATCAGCTTTGTAAAACGGTGGCCATCGGTTAGATGGCC
>JBJESY010000173.1:0-2905 GCA_051883035.1 Anaerovoracaceae bacterium
ATGGAAGCGTAATAACAATTTGAAAACAAGTATGCTGCAGGGGCTGTCACATTAACGAAAATTAACCGTTAATGCGACAGCCCTCTTTTCTCCGTGCGACCGAAAATCAACCTCACAATGTGGTTCTGTTTTTTTGGGTTGATACATTTTTTACCATCTTCCTTCTTTTTACATGAAAAAGCAACCTGTTCTTCGCAAAACCCGTCTGCAGGTTGCTTTTTCGCGTATTTCGCGTTTTTTTGCATGTGTTTTCTCATTTCTTTGTCAACTAGATTTCGCTTTGAACCCTTCTCGGGTTGACCCAATATTTAACATCGCAGATTTTCATCGCCAATATAAACGAATTTTCACTTTTTTCAATAGTGTATAGTAGTGTATAGTGAAAATTCACTTTTTATTCACCCTTCGAGTGAAAAATGCCTGCACATTTTTCTGCGCAGGCATTGATGATAAGCATAGTATGGAGTTTCGTCTATTTCGCGTTTTCTGCTTCGAATTTCTGCATAAACGCGATCAGCTTTTCCACGCCTTCCTTCGGCATGGCGTTGTAGATGGAAGCGCGCATGCCGCCGATGGAGCGGTGGCCGGCCAGGTTAATCAGGCCTTCTGCCTTGGCATCGGCTACAAACTTCTTATCCAGATCTGCATCGCCGGTCACGAATACCACGTTCATAAGGGAGCGGTCTTCCTTTGCAACCGGGCAGTTAAACAGCTTGCTGGCATCGATGGCATCATACAGCATTGCCGCTTTTTCTTCGTTGGCTTTCTGCTGCGCTTCAATGCCGCCCTTTTCCAGCAGATACTTGAACACTTCACCGGCTACATAGATGGAGAAGCACGGCGGGGTGTTGTACATGGAATCGTTGTCTGCGTGAATCTTATAATCCAGATAGGTCGGAACGGATGCGTCCGCATTTCCAATCAGATCTTCTCTTACAATAACGATAGTAACGCCGGCAGGGGCCACATTCTTCTGTGCACCGGCCCAGATCAGACCAAATTTGCTTACGTCCACCTTTCTGGACAGAATGTTGGATGACATGTCGGAAACCAGAGGAATGTCGCCGGTTTCCGGAATGTAGTTATATTCGGTACCGTAAATGGTGTTATTATCTGTGAAGTATACGTAATCCGCATCCGGACGGATATCTTCCTTCTTTACCTTCGGAATCCAGGTAAAGGTATCTGCTTCAGAAGATGCCACTACCTTGATATCACCAAACTTGGTTGCTTCCTTATATGCCTTCTTCGCCCAGGTTCCGGTCACGATGTAGTCTGCTTTTTTGGTGTTTTTCAGCAGATTTAACGGCACCATGGAAAACTGCAGCGTGCCGCCGCCCTGTAAAAACAGTACCTTATAGTTATCCGGAATTTCCATCAGCTTTCTCAGGTTTGCTTCTGCATCCTCGGCGATTTTCTTGAACTCCTTAGATCGATGACTCATCTCCATGACAGATTGTCCGGAGCCTTCATAGTTCAGCAGGCTTGCCTGGACCTTCTCCAGCACTTCCAGCGGCAGCATGGACGGGCCGGCAGAGAAATTGTAAACACGATCATACTTGGTTGTCATTTTAATAAGTCCTCCTCTAAATCTAAAAAGTTTTGTCTCGAAAATTGTTTTATACCTCATGAATCTGTGGTATATTTAGATAGTTACCACAATTTTTCGAAATTACACAACGCAGGAGGAAAAAAAATGTATCAAATTGCAACCCTTAACAAAATCTCCAAGGTTGGACTTGCTGAACTGACGCCGGAGTATATTGTAATCGAAGATACCGCTAAGGCAGACGGCATTCTGGTGAGAAGTGCTGACATGCTCTCCATGGAATTCAGCAGTGAACTGAAAGCCATCGCAAGAGCCGGCGCTGGTGTGAACAACATTCCTCTGGACCGGTGCGCAGAGTCCGGCATCGTTGTATTCAATACACCGGGTGCAAATGCTAACGCTGTAAAGGAACTGACCATTTCCGGTCTGCTGCTGGCAGCAAGACATATTCCGGCTGCACTGTCCTGGGCAAAAGGTCTGACAGAAGATGTGAGCAAGACCGTAGAAAAAGGCAAATCCCAGTTTGCAGGAACAGAAATCACAGGAAAGACCCTGGGTGTAGCAGGACTGGGTGCCATCGGTCGTAAGGTTGCTGCTGCTGCAGAAGCCCTGGGCATGAGAGTCTGCGGCTATGACCCGTTCTTCACCGGCGAAGCGGACTTTACCGTTTATGAAGATCTGAAGGAAATGCTGGCAGTCTGCGACTATGTAACCATCCACATTCCTGCCAACGACAGCACCAAAGGTATGTTCAACAAGGATCTGTTTGCTGCCATGAAGGACGGCACGGTTCTGCTGAACTTCTCCAGAGACAAGCTGGTCAACGACGTGGATCTGCTGGTTGCCATCGAAACCGGAAAAATTTCTCAGTACATCACAGACTTCCCGAATGACAATCTGGTGGGAAGAGACGGTGTGGTTCTGCTGCCGCATCTGGGCGCTTCCACTGCCGAAGCAGAAGACAACTGCGCCGTAATGGCAGTACAGGAAATCCGGGACTACTTCGAAAACGGAAACGTGATCAATTCCGTTAACTTCCCGAAGGCAGACCTGGGCCCGATCAGCGGCAATGTACGTATCGCCTTCATGACGAAGGATCTGGACAATCCGGTGGAAGCCATGACCGCACATCTGTCAGAAGCCGGCGCAGCCATCAAACGGATTGTGGGTGGAAACAAGAAGGGCTTCGGCTATGTACTGGCTGAGCTGGACACCGCCGAAAAGCCGGGTCTGATCTTCCATGACGAGCACATTATTTCCATCCGGGAAATCAAATAGTCGGAGATGATATAAAATGAACGGTACATCTCTGAATCAGCTTTATCATCGTCTCAATGCACTGACCATCTTCCGCGG
>JBJESY010000174.1:0-2902 GCA_051883035.1 Anaerovoracaceae bacterium
ACAGTAGACATCCAGTTGGTTTCATAAGCTTCCATCACATAACGCATGGAATCCGAGTACATGGTAGGCGAGGACAGCCAGACCTTATTTTCAAATTTCTCATAATCGTTATCAAGATTAAACATCTCCCGTTCCCCTCTTCACTGCGCCTATACATCTGCGCACATCCGTCTTTTCTACATTTATATTGATACAATCTGTCCGAAAACAAACTTTGGTTCTCATATGAACGACAAATAGCCCACCGCCAGACATGGACATGGCGCGTGAGCTAAGTCAATTCCTCCTTATAAGATTTTCTACTCAAGATTGTGGGTCAATGAGTATCCAAGAAGCCATCTTCACCTTTCGGATTCTCTGACCTACTCCATTTTCCGTAGAAAAATTCAAATAACGGGGACTGACTTAGAGCTGAAAGCCCTTGTAAATTCAAGGCTTTTTCTTGGTTGTCCCTATTATACAGCTATCACTTTACGATCTTTCAGCACCCCATGTCCTATCATCGGTAATCTATACAACTTTTCTCTGCACAAACAGATTGAAACATTTAACGCTGTCATTTCTGATGATGGTACAACATCGCTTTTCCTTTCAGAGTATGCTGACAAACGTCATTCTTCGTTGTTATTTACAAAAACGGTAAAACCCCGTTCACCCCGATTGATTTACTTACATATCTTGCTTCTTCTCCATGCATGGTCAAAGAAGCAAGTCATGCTTTCTTTTCTACTAGATGGATATTCTTTGTTTTTTTCCCTGACTGTTTTTTCTTCCTTCTGCCTGTCCCTCCGGCCTGTAGGTATCCACAATCTCTGCCACCAGCTTCCGAATATTCGGTCGATTGGCGTAGGCTGCCAGCATCAGCTGATCCAGCTGGGACAGGAATTGCTCTACGTCGAAGGACAGTGGAGAACCGATATGAATCAGGTCATTTGGGGTCTTCCGCATGCCTTCCTCTGCCATCAGCTTCTCTTCATATAGCTTCTCTCCGGGGCGAAGTCCTGTGTAGATGATCTTGATATCCACATCCGGCTTGTAGCCAGACAGCTTAATCAGGTTCCGGGCCAGGGTATCGATTTTCACCGGCTCTCCCATGTCCAGTACGAAGATTTCTCCGCCCTGTGCGTAGGTTCCCGCCTGCAGCACCAGACTCACCGCTTCCGGAATCGTCATGAAGTACCGGATGATGTCCGGATGGGTCACCGTCACCGGTCCGCCAGCTTCAATCTGCTTCTTGAATAACGGAATGACAGAGCCGTTGCTGCCCAGCACGTTGCCGAAACGAACCGCTACGAACTCCGTCCTGGCGTTTTTCAGCTTTTCTCTGGATTCTGCCAGCCCGGCAACCGTATAGCTGTCCGGATGGGTGAAAAGCTGGGGCAGTTCATCTGCCTTTCCTTCCTTCACCTTGCAGTCGAAGGCCTGAACAATCATCTCACACAAACGCTTGGATGCACCCATGATATTGGTCGGGTTCACCGCCTTGTCCGTGCTGATCAGCACGAACCGGCTGCAGCCGTGAACCATGGCTGCATAAGCCGTCTTATACGTCCCAATGGCGTTATTCTTCACTGCCTCGCATGGACTGTCTTCCATCAGCGGCACATGCTTATGGGCTGCCGCATGGTATACGATGTCCGGTTTGTATCGTTCAAACACCTGGAAGATCTTCCGGCTGTCCCGCACGGAACCGATAATCACCTGCAGATCCAGTTCCGGATACTGCTTTCGCAGTTCCAGCTGGATGTCATAGGTGCTGTTTTCGTAGATATCGAAGATGATCAGCTGCTTCGGATGGTGGGCCGCAACCTGCCGGCACAGTTCCGAACCGATGCTGCCGCCGCCGCCGGTGACCAGCACCACCTTTCCCTGCAGATACTGATAAATCTCCTCCAGATTCACCCGGATCGGCTCTCTGCCCAGCAGATCCTCCACCGCCACATCCCGAAGGGCGCTGACCTTCACCTCGCCAGTCCGAAACTGGTACATGCCCGGCAGATTCTTCAGTTCGCAGCCGGTCTCCTTACAGATCTCCAGGATCTGCCGCTTGGCTGCGACAGAGGCACTGGGGATGGCCAGATAGATCTTTTCGATTTCATACCGGGCCACACAGTCGGGAATGCTTTCCCGTCCGCCCACCACCGGGATTCCATCGATGTACCGTCCCCATTTATTGGAATTGTCGTCGATGATGCAGCAGACTGCATCCCGTACCTTGTCTCCGTTTTTAATGTCCCGGATCAGCATCTGTCCTGCTGCTCCCGCACCGATTACCATCACGTGGCTGGCTGAACTGTGGATGGAGGCATGATATCGCCGCTTCCGCTCCAGCAGCACGAACCGGTACGAAAACCGGATGCCCAGAACCAGCATAAACTGCATCACGATGCCGAAGGCATAGTAGGATAAAGGCATCCGATGGATCAGCGTGATCCCCACACAATGGATTACGAAGGTAATCACCGTAGCGATGACCACCCGCAGCAGCTCGCTGTAGCTGGCAAACCGCCAGATACTCTTATACAGCCGCAGTCCATAAAAGATCAGGATGGACACAAGGATATAAACAGGAATGAATTTAAAATAAGGCTCCAGATACTCCGCAGGAATATGGGAATAGTGACAGTCAAACCGAATCCATAAGGCGAAGAAAAAAGAAAACCCAATGGCCAGCGCATCGTAAACCATTAATCCGATGGAGATGATCTGCCAGTGCTCCATGGGTTTCCTCAGGCGGCTTATTCTGTTTTCTTTTTGATCGCGTTTCATATGTACTTTTCCCTTCCTCTGCATTTCAGAGGTCTGTCTTAAATGCATTTCTCTTTATATATCTTTCCGTTAAAGCTTCTGTTTCTTTTCATCATCTCGTCTGCTCTCGTTCTGCTGCGTCTTATGATTCTTC
>JBJESY010000175.1:0-2890 GCA_051883035.1 Anaerovoracaceae bacterium
ACGAAATCTCCAAAGACGATGCTCTGTGCAAGCAGGCTCGCCACAAGGATACCTGATAAAATATTCGGCAGCACCACCTGCACATAAGCGCGGAACTTACCGCAGCCCAGCATCTCTGCCGCCTGAATCAGCATCTGTGCATCGATGGCATTGAGACTGTTACGGATGCCCTGATAAATATAAGGCAGCACCAGTACGGTATACGCCCCCAGCAGCATGAGCATTCGGTTGGAAAGCAGTGTGCCGTTCCCTGCGTAAAGAGAGATGATACCGATGGAAAGGATTACTCCCTGCAGTGCGTAAGGGATCATGCATACGAACTGGACCGGCCCTGCCAGTTTCCGGTTGACTACCAGCACTACATACATGGCCAGCAGCAGCACGGTGATTGTCAGAACCACGCTGACAGCACAGAGCACCAGCGTCCGGCCGATGGAAGTCCAGAATTCCATGTTGCCGAAAAGTTCCGCATAGTTGCGCAATGTAAAGCCGTGAGGAAGGATATCCGTCCATTCCACAAACAGCGAATAGATCAGCGTCATAAGAAACGGCACCAGCAGATAAACCCCCAGCACCACCAGAAAGATTTTAGCGAATATATTTTGCGGTGTCTTCATACCAGTTGCCGTCCTTTCGCGTTCTTCTTCGTGAAATAATTATTTGCCGCAGTCGCTGCCACCATGAGCAGGATCAGCACCACTGCCAGCGCACCTCCGGTATTCTTATCGATCTGTACATCTCCCTTGAATTTCGCTGTGATCTGCAGAGCCAGAAGTGCATAGTTATTGGTGACCAGGGCATAGGAGGTCGCATAAGCTGCCAGTGCATTGGCAAACAGGACGCTGAGTGTACCCAGGATGCTTGGCAGCAGATTGGGAATCGCGATGCGGGACCAGTAGTTGAATGGATTTGCCTGCAGTATAATGGCTGCTGCTCTCCATTCCGGACGAATCCCCTGAAAAGCAGGAAGAAGCAGCAGCGTGGCCAGCGGAATCTGAAAATAAATATAGACCAGCATAAGACCCTGACCGCTGTATAAATCAAAGTTGGCCAGAAACGGGATTCCCATCTGCTGGCCCAGCAGCGTAAGAACGCCGGTGTTTCCCATCAGCACCATAAAAGCAAATGCCAGCGGCACGCCGGAAAAGTTCGACGTCATATTGAGCAGCATGGTAAAGGTCCTTTTTCCTTTTTCTCCGCATTCCTGACAAAACTTGCCGGCCAGAAATGCCACAATGATGCCGACAAGGGCGGAGATCAGACTGAGCCGGAGGCTGTTGATGATAGCCTGCTGGTAGAGCGGTGTCGTCAGAATCTTGATGAAGTTTTCCAGGCCGAACTGTCCGCTGTCCTTTCCGATCAGACTGCTGACCACAAGTTGTGCCAGAGGCAGCAGTTCGTAACAAACCACGATGATCAAAAAAGGCAGGAACGCCAGGTAGCCTCGATAACGGCTGATATCTTTCTTCGTTTTCATAATTTCCTCTTTCATGAAAAATCTTTTCTTCTAATGAAAGAACTCCCGCACCGCCGATTGCTGCGGCGATACGGCAGTTCCCCTGCAAATATATTTAAAAATGAAAAAGTTATTTGATCGCTGGAATAATATTTTCAGACCAGTAGGTAATCACTTCCTGACAAACCTCTGTCCACTTGTCATAATCGATGGAATGCACGTTGTCTCCATACTGTGCGGAATCGATACGCTTCTCCGCAACCTCTGCCGGAAGTTCCACATCCCGAATCGGGGTTGCATAGCCAATGGCCAGATTGATCTGTCCCTCATCACTGAGGATGTATTCCCGTGCCAGACAGGCGGCTGCCGGGTTCGGTGCATTGTTGTTGATGATGGAGCAGTAACCGGATTGCACGCTGCCGTCAGATGGAATATTTACGGTATAGGACGCACCCGGATTGTTTGATACCGCATTGTCCCGATATCCCAGTGCATTATAATCCCAGAGCAGTGCTACGGCGATCTCACCGTTTTCAATACGAGCTACGCTGGTTTCACCCACATCCAGTCGACCCTGTTCCGCCAGAGTTTTCCAGAAATCATAAGCAGGCTGCATATTGTCGATATCGCCGCCCATGGCGTAAGCCGTAGCCAGGATCGCATGTTGTGCCTGGGCAGCGGTGGTCACATCACCGATGGTAACCTTGTAGTCACCCTTCAGAATATCTTCGAAGCTGGTCGGTGCGTCTTTCACCAGTTTATCATTGGTGATGATGGAAATCGTTCCATAGTAGCATACGATCCAGTCTCCGTCATCATCCTTCGCCCAGTCAGGGATCTCATCCCAGTAGCTTGTCTTATATTTCAGCGTTACACCTTCGCTCTCGGCCACCGGGCCCCACTGCTGGCCTACATCGCCGATATCCTTGGTTCCGTCTTTTCCTTCTTCCTTAAACATGGCGATCTCTTCCGCGCTGGACATATCCAGGTCTTCATGGGAGATTCCATACTTGGTGCCTAAATCTTCCCAGGTCTGGATCCAGTTGGCCCAGGTATCCGGCATGCCGACAGAGTTCACAGTTCCTTCTTCCTGAGCGGCAGCAATAATCTCATCCAGAGACATGGCGTTAAAATCCAGGGCTTCTTCTGCAGCTTCGCCGCCTCCGCAAGCTGTCATGCTTGCTGCCAGGGTCAACGTCAGCGCAAACGCAGTAAATTTCTTCAGCATTTCTTTTGCTTTCATTTTTGTACTCCTTTGTTTTCATTTTCGTTGTCTTCAGTATACTGCTTCTGCTTTAAATCCTCTATCCGATCCCGGTTAAATGAAAGTAAAACTTCTGCATGCATGCAGCACGGGGAACTGCATAATCTCCTATTTTCCGGGCATACTATCCCCCATACAGTTTACTGAAAGCATTTACTTATGGAGGTTTC
>JBJESY010000176.1:0-2883 GCA_051883035.1 Anaerovoracaceae bacterium
CATGGCAGGACTTGCAGCCTGCCCCCAGAACCTTGATGCAGCAGATTCCATCCACTGGCTTTCCACAGCAGCAGTTCTCCGCTTCCGCAGTCGGAGCCTCGCAGCAGCAGGAAGGTACTTTCTTTTCTTCTTCTTTCTTTTTTCCGAAACCAAACAGTGCCATAATCATTTCCTCCTGTAATTATTTTTCGTATACTTTGTTCTGTTTCTGCGCTTTTCCTTCGTAAAAACGCCTGAGATTATCCGGCAGTTCATAAGTGTTGCAGGAGCAGACCGGCTGCACAACCAGACTCTTCAGAATCGCAGACGCCAGCATCTCCTTTGTTGGAACTTCATAAGTCTTCCCCTCATACGCAAACACCCTGCAGTCCACATTCGCACCTGCAATCTCTCCGCAGCAGCCGCAGCCGGACTCCTGTACAGATCCGAAGATATCCTGGCCGTTGACAAGAATTGTGGGCGAGGAAAGGAAATGATATTGCTCAGCAAGCTGCGGCGTCGCCATCTCACGTTTCTGATAGTCTACTGAATAGCCTGCCATCTCCAGCGCAGGGAGAAGTACTTCCATGACTTCATCCAGAACGGCATCTGTACCGATGCATCGGTCGCAGGTGTTCAGGTCAAGATACAAATACTCAATCCGTAATTCCTTTTTACCGGCAGTTTCAGATTCTGTAGAGCAGCTGCAGCCGCACTCGGATCCGTCGACTGGCTTTCCATACAGCGCCGGAGGAACCCAGCCCGTAGTGTCTCCCACATAGGTAATCGCCCCTTGGGGGCATTTGCTGCCGCAGCCATGGCAGTGGTCAATGCAGCCATCGGGATTTACGACAACAGGGACAGGATAATTCTGCTTGCTATATACACCATGCGTACAGAAATCCACACAGGTACCGCATTCCACGCAAGTCAGAATGTCAATTACCGGATACCATTTTTTCGCCATTTTGATTCCTCCTTTACACAAGTACAGACTGAATCGCGTTGAAGAAGTATCCCACAATGATGATGCCGACCGTGCAGATCACAATGAAGAGTCCCAGCAGTTTCGGCTTCACCGCCTTTCGGAGCATGATCATGGAAGGCAGAGACAACGTGGTGACAGCCATCATAAAAGACAGCACCACGCCCAGCTGTGCACCCTTTTCCAGCAACGCCTCCGCGATAGGAATCGTCCCGAAAATGTCCGCATACATGGGAACACCCACGAGAACCGCCAGAATGACACCGAACGGATTTTGTCCCCCGAGAACGGCTTCCACCATGGTTTCCGGAATCCAGTTGTGAATCACTGCACCCACTCCGACGCCGATCAGAATATATGGGAATACTTTTTTGAAGGTTGCAGTTACCTGTTCCTTCGCATAAATCATTCGATCTTTTACCGTCAGATCCGGGGCTTCCATATCGACGCTGCCCTTCGCATGACGGATAAATGCTTCCACGTGATTCTCCATGTGAAGTTTTTCGATGATCGTTCCCCCCGCCACAGCGATTATCAGACCGAGGACCACATATACAGCTGCAACCCGGATGCCGAAAATACTCATCAGAAGAACCAGGCTTCCCAGATCCACCATTGGAGAGGAGATCAGGAAGGAAAAGGTCACGCCCAGAGGCAGACCTGCACTGGTGAAACCGATAAACAACGGAATGGATGAGCAGGAGCAGAAGGGTGTTACCGTGCCGAGGAGCGCCGCAATCAGATTAGCCCAGATTCCCCGGAACCGGCCCAGGATCCGACGGCTTCGTTCCGGCGGGAAAAAGCTCTGAATGTAGGAGATCACAAAAATCAGAACGCATAAAAGCACCGTGATCTTCACCACATCGTAGAGAAAAAACAGAACGCTCCCTCCCCAGCGGGACGAAACGTCCAGCCCTAATGCAGACAGGCCGCTGTCAATTGCACCATGCAGCCACTTCATACCGAAAATCTGGTCCTGGATGAAGCGCCAGACAGAACGTAAGACTTCCATAGGCTCGTCTCCTTTCATATTGATAAATCTAAAAATATCGAAATAAATTTCGAATGAAAAGCCACCGCTTCCGATGGCTTAGTTCTCCTCAGTCCGGCAGCACACATTCTCCATGCCGGAATCCGTCGAGTCTGTCAGCGTGATCTGCGTATTCAGAAGTTTTCTGGCACGCTCCGCACCTGCCGGATCAATCGAATAGTGAACCCATTTGCCTTCCTTGCGCCCCTGAACGATGCCGGAGTCACAGAGAATCTTCATATGATGAGAAAGGGTTGACTGGCTGATCTGCAGCGCATCCAGCAGCATACAGGCACATTTTTCTCCACTGCGGAGCATTTCCAGAATCTGAAGACGGTTTTCATCACAGAATGCTTTGAACACTCTGGCAGTTTCCTTATATGCTGATACCATTCCTCTCACCTCACATTCATAAATTTCGATATATTTAAAGTATATCCCTCAAATCGAAAAATGTCAATCTGTTTTTGTGGCATGATCATAGATTTCCTGTATTTCCTCCGGCAGATGATCCGGCATCATCTCTTTGATTCTTTCCTCATTCCCATCTTTGATGGCTTCCTCGTAGTACCAGCACTTGAACCGGATCATGTTCAGGACTTTTTCCATCCTGGCGATTTCCTCTTCCACCGTTTCCTTCTGCCGCTGAAACAGTTCCAGCCTCTGCGGGTATGTATCACTCCCCTGGGCGCACCACTGCATGAACTGGCGTATATCCCGTATCTCCAGACCGGATTTTTTCAGGCATTCAATTACTCGTAAGGCTTCAATTTCATTGGATCCAAACCTGCGAATGCCTGCAGACCGCTCCAGTCCTGGAAATAATCCTTCTTTATCATAATACCGCAATGTCGAAACAGGAATTTGAAACATCTCGGATACTTGTCCT
>JBJESY010000177.1:0-2875 GCA_051883035.1 Anaerovoracaceae bacterium
CCGAAGAACTCCAGCTGCGGTACGAAGATGCACAGATCATGCAGTGTCTTTACGATGTCCTCCCAGTATGGAACCGGCTTCCCTTCGCAGGTTCCGTTCTTCACATCCACCGTCTTCGCACGATGCTCCCGAATTTTTTCATTATCATCCACATCCTCTTCCTCCAGGCTGTCGGCTCTCGCCTGAGCCAGAGATTTCAGAGGCTTCAGTTCATACTCGTCATAGAGGAAGAAGCCGTCACCGATGACCGGATTATCTCCCTCTTCATTAAATACAATCAGGTTCAGAACGCCGTGATCCACATTGGCACCGGTCCTGATCTTTTCCTTAATGACGATGGTGGATCGATACTCGCTCATTCGTTCAATGAGCTTCTGTTCCGACATCGTTTCCTCATCAAACAGAAAACTGCCGTCCCGGTATGTGATGGTGCTGGCAGAAATACCGTTTGCAGGTGCGATGGTCACCTCTCCCTTTTCCCGGATCAGGGCAAGAACATCCGCAAAAGTATCTCCCGCCTTATCGTCATACAGAGGGATAATCATCACCTCATCATATCGTTTGCTGATCTGATAGTAGATAGCCGGCATGCAGGAACGGAACGGCTTGAATACCGTATGAACCGTTACCTTGTCGGTAATCCACTTGCTGTAGGTTCCGTTGAGAGGACGCAGATATGCGTAATCCTTCGCAGAGATATAGTCTTTTACATTTTCTTCATTGATGCCCAGCTGTGCCACCTGTTCCGGCATAAACCCATGCTTGATAGCCCAGCGGGTTTCCTTCATGCTGAATCCGTAATCTCTTCTATAATGCCGGTAAACTTGTCTGACCCAGCGCCGTGCTTCACCGCCGGTAAAGCCTCTTGAAGTCGGACCCAGTGCCAGAGCATTTACCACGAATTTCTTCAGTCCCATCTTACCTTCCTGTCCTCCTGTTGTAATCTTCCGGTGAATTGAAATCCTCCGTGTTATCTTCCAGTATCATGAATTTTTTTCCGATCTGCTTTTCCCCGAAGGGCAGTCCCGTAAAGGACTGATATACCTGCCATCCGATACACTTTTCTATTTTGCCTTCCAGATAAAGCTGCCGCACCCGGTCCACATGGCTGCGGAACAGATTGCCGTCCGCAATTTTGATGGCCACGATGGATCTGGCATTTCCGAAGAACAGGATGTCCTCCGTCTTCGCCGAAAGGATCTGTTCCATTGCGGAATCGGAATAAAATGTATCTCCGTACAGGAAGCAGATCTGATCTTCGATCAGTTCCTCCGTGAACCGGTCGATTTCCAGATGGTTGTTCTTCGGCTCATACCGCCGGGCACCCGGGAATTCATACCGGCTGTCATGGGAGGTAATAATGACCTGACCGTCCGGATCGCCTTCCTTCAGCAGGCGGACGGTCCTCCCCAGCAGCGTCTCCCCGCCGATCTCAATGAGATGCTTGGGGATATCGTTGTAGTTCTGCCACCGGGTTCCCTTCCCGTCGGCCATGATGATGTATTTCATATCAAACCTCTACTTTTTAATCACCTTGTGATAACGGTAAAAGTCTCCAAGTTCCTTATTTCTCTGGCCTCCCCAGAGCTGGATGATGTTCACGCCGGAGGATGTATTCGCCTCGATGATGCAAAAGCCTTCCTCTGTGATGAGGATATCCCAGGCGATGAAATGCATGTACGGCAAATGGTTTGCCAGTACCAGCATGTCTTCCTTCAGTTTCTGCCAGCCCGGAATGACTACACCTTCAATCGGTGCCCCGGAATCCGGATGCACCTTATACACATTCCGGTTGTGAAGGCATCTTGCCTCGCTGAGCTGGCCGGTTTCCAGATCAATCTTCGATACCAGTCCGCCCCGGCTGCCGTTATCCACAGGAATGGTTTCTTTCGTGCCGATCCGCTGCACGGCGAAGAACACCTTGAATTTATGTGTCTCCGGGTCCCGCAGGGTAATAAACCGGATGGTATTGACGGTCTGGTCATAAATCTGGTCACTGTAGTGATGCTGCTTCATGGCTTCGCTCAGGAACCAGTTGTCATGCTTTTTCAGGAAGGTCAGCAGTTCTTCTTCTGTGATCGGCTTCATGTCGATGGCCGGCTGTCCGTTCTCCCAAGTCAGGCGGCAGACACCGGTTCCCTTTCCTTTTCCGTAAGGTTTGAAGAACAGGGTCTTCTTTTCCTGCAGCAGCTTCAGGGCGTCTTCGTATTCCATTTCTTCGCTCTGGAAGCTGGAAAGGTAGCCCCGGTTTTTAATCATATAGCTTTCCGGTACACGTACATACTGCTTCAGGATCTCTGCGGATGCAATCTTGTTGTTGCAGACGAAATCAAAAGGCTCGTTAATGTAGCGGCTTCTGTACCAGTCAAACTCCGACAGATATTCATGCCGGTCATTATGGTCAAAATCATACAGCATCCACTGGTCAGCCAGAAAACCGCCGCACAGGTTGGCCTTGATCTTTTTATACCATGGGCACTTGAAGTGATTTTTCGCGAATACGATTCTTCTCCAGTAAAGGACGAACAGCTTCATCTTCTTTACTGCCCATCTGACGAAAGTAAATGCGTCCATTTTCGTTTCCTTTCCCTTATTTTCCCTCCATCATACAGCGGAGAATCAGATCTGCCGTCTGCCGGGTGGATGTCCCGAGATTCTCCGGCAGATATGCCTTTCGATAGGCATTCAGTTCCTTCCGCGGATACGGCATGGCATCCCGGCTGATTTCATCCGTCCGGGCCGCCCGGTCTGCGGAAGCCAGGCGATGCATCAGTTCCTGTCCGTCGCGGAACACGCAGCCGGGCATGACCTCAAACAGGTCGATATTCATTCCGTTTTTCTCACGGTATTCTTCATAGTCATAGACAAAGTACCA
>JBJESY010000178.1:0-2857 GCA_051883035.1 Anaerovoracaceae bacterium
GTGAAAAGGACATTGGCTTCAGCATCTGTACAAAAAAGCTATCTCCTTCCAGTCCTGACAGGCTGAGAAGCCATGCAGTGGCTGTGGTACCGATATTGGCTCCCATGATGACCGGAATTGCCTGCCTGAGCTGCATCAGGCCTGAGTTCACGAAACCGACCAGCATAACCGTGGTTGCGGAAGAGCTTTGAATGACTGCTGTCACAACTGCCCCTAACAGCACACCTTTCGGCACGCTGGATGTCAGTTTTCCCAGTATTTCTTCCAATTTACTTCCGGACGCCCGCTTCAGACCATCTCCCATGGTCTCCATGCCGAACAGGAACAGACACAGGCCTCCCACTAACTGCAATACACCGAAAAAATCCATTTTCTTTTCCTTCTCCTTTTTTATCGTTTACAATTCTATTCTAACGTGAAGTATGGGGAAAGAAAAGTTAAATGTATGTAAAATCGAAAAAGGCGGCTTACGCCGCCTTTTCTGTATCAGATATTCCGTTTTTTATTTTTCTTCTTCAATGTCAGTAAAGCCTCTGCCTTCGCCCCATACCGTGTTCACCTGCATTACCGTTACAAATGCCGACGGATCCACATCGATGAGATACTTCTTGATGACCATGCTTTCCCGTGGTGAGCAGAGAACGATCAGCTGTTTTCTGTGCTGTCCGGTGTATTCCCCGACGATATCGTAACTGGAAACCCCGCGGTGGATTTCCGACATGATGTATTTCGCTACGTCCTCGCTCCTGGATGTGATGATCTGCATCTGAACGATCTTCGTCTCGAAGCCGTACATGATGAAGTCCACCATCTTCGATCCGATGAACTGCGTCACCAGGGCATAAAGGGCGATATTCCTTCCGAAAATAAAGGCCGAGAGCACGATGATCACACTGTCAAGGACCAGCAGGATCCGGCTGATATCCACATGAGGAAGTAATTTCTTTTTGATAATTTTCGCTATCGACTCGGTGCCGCAGAAAGAGTATCCCCTCCAGAACACCAATCCGTTGCACACACCGGCAAACACGCCGCAGAAGATGGCGGCCAGGATCACGTCCTTTTCCTCCAGCAGCTGGAAATCCAACTGTTCGAAAACAACCAGGATCGCTGGATACAGGATTGTCACCACCAGAACCTTTCTCGCTTCCCGCATGCCCAGCAGGGCGATGACTATAAACCAGATAACGATAGCCAGCGCATAATACAGAATCGAAAAATCGATATCCACAAAGTTCTGCAGGATTCGAACGATACCCGTCAGCCCGCCGCTGGTCAGTCCGTTGGGAATCATCACCGCAGTGGTGGAGAAAGCGCCCACGCTGCAGGCAATGACCAGAAAGAACAGATCTGCAGCAGTTCTGTAAATCTTTTTCTTCTTTTCCATATCACAATTCCCCCTCATCCCTTCGCAAAATCCGTCGATACCGGTTTCCAAACACGTCAGTGGCTGCGATGCTGATTGCAGCATGTTGTCCTCCAGTCACCGCATCCACCGGAATCGTCAGACTGGTTTCCAGCTGCCCCTTCTTATCCCGCAGGAACTTTTGGACCGGGCGATGTACGGTTCCATCGTAGGACAGATCCAAACTCCAGCTGTCCAACAGCCGCAGCGAATCTATTTCCCGCAGAGCCTTCACCGTCGTGGTTCCGTCCTCCATCTTCCAGTCGTCTTCCATCTGCCGCGCTGCAGGGCTGTAACCCGTCAGCGTCAGGTGATATTCTTCTCCTTCTCTGCTGCACTGCAGATCCAGGAATCCCTCCGGTACGCAGGATGAAAACAGGATCTCTGCAGGCACCTTCCCTTCTGACCACACCCGCTTCAGCGTCCCCTCTGCGGCAAGCCTGCCGGAATCGCAGCAGATCCACCGCCGGTTCATCCGCTGCGCTGCTGCCGCCAAGGTACCGGATCCGCAGAAAAAGTCTGCACAGAGATCCCCTTCCCTAGTGCTGCATGAAAGAATCCGCTCCAGCAATGCCTCCGGTTTCTGGGTGGCGTAGCCGGTTCGCTCGGAAGATGTCCGGCCTACCATGTCGATGTGCCACACGTCCTTCATATTTACCATGGTATACCATCCGGTCTCATCCTGAAATTCCTCGACGCCCTTGAACCGATACGGCTTCAGGCCGCGGTTGTATGATTTTTCTTTCAGCGGCTGGAAATAGTAGTGAGCCGTCTTGCTGTACACCAGAATTGTATCATGTTTTCTGGAAAAATGCTTTTTTCCGGAACCTCCGGATTTATAGGTCCAGATAATCTCGTTGAGGAATCGCTCTGTGCCGAAGATCTCATCCAGAAGAATGCGGACATAATGGGACGCGTGCCAGTCCATGTGCACCCATATCGTTCCCTCATCCGACAGCAGATCACGAATCAGCAGAAGCCGTGCCGTCAGCATAACCAGATACTGTTCCAGCCCCTTCTCCCAGACATCCTCATACGCAGGATGCTTCAACGATAGAGCCTTTCCGTCTTCTCCGGCTCCTTCCAGCCGGATGACAGCATCATAGCTGGACTTACTGAAAAATGGCGGATCAATATACACCATCTGTATCTGTCCCGCCATGTTTTCATCCTGAAGAAGGGCCTTCATAAAGGCCCCGTTTTCTCCAAGAGCAAGAAGGTTCCTCCAACCTCTGGAGCTGCCTTCCGTCGACAGCAGCTCCTCCGCCGGGAAGAATCGCCCTGCTTTCATGTTTTCATATTCTCTTTTGCCTGCATCCAGTATTTCAGGAAACGCTTTCATCAGGCTCATATTTACGCCTCCAACGATTTCATGATTCTTGCAATTTCAAGATTACGCTTTACCTTCTGGGTCGTAGTCATGATCATCGGTTCATCGGAAAGGAAGAAATG
>JBJESY010000179.1:0-2854 GCA_051883035.1 Anaerovoracaceae bacterium
CAAAGAAAATTATCTATAAAATTGCTTTCGAAAAAGCAATTTTGACGTAATATGATTTGAATATGAGCTGATTTTTCGGAAATCAGCAGTGAAAATAAAAAGACAATGACGCAAAAGGATGAAAGAAAGGCCTGCTTGCGTCATTTTTTAATGTCATTGAATTGGTTAACCGTCTTGACTCACGTCCTGGTTAAAGTTCTGGCTGCCATCTTCTCTGCTGCCTTTCCAGCCGCCCTGGTCACCTCGACCGCCGCCCATCATGGAGCCCATGACAGTCAGGTCGATGGAAGAAGCATCAATCAGCGAAGAGGAGTCCCGCTGCTGCCCTTCATTGGTGGAAGGAATCGTACCATCCAGCTGTCCCAGGACGCTGTCTGCACGGAGCCGGATGATTTCCAGAAGCATATCGGCTGCTGCATCATATTCCTCGTAGGTAAAGAATGCGGTAGGATCATCGGCTGCCAGTTGATCAATCTGGCTGCGGATGGAGGCAACGACAGTTTCAAGCCTGCCGTTTTGTACATAGTTATCTGCCAGCTGGCGCAGCGAGAAATATTCCCGCAGACCGATCTCGTATTTGAGTTCATGGCGGTATTTCGGGGGTTCAGTCATCGTTTCTGGCATCGTTTCGGTCATGAGAAAATTGCACCTCCTTGCGTTTCACATGGATTTGACATGAATTTAACATGCTTTTGATAATGTTATTATATTCCTGATTTGTTTTCATACAGTTTTGGTAAAGTGTAATTTTTTCATTTTTCCTGTGGGGCGAAAGTGAACTTCCGGTGAAAAATATCCTTTCTTTCTTTTATTTATGCCGGAGCCGTGGTATACTGAAAAAGAAGAAAGCCGGCGATATGGGGCATCGGGACGATGTATTTTGCCGGGAAAAGAGGGGGAAAATAAGATGAAGAAGAGTGTGAAAAAGAAAGTTTTGCCGATTCTGCTGCTGAGTGCGTTCGTCACCATGGTCATGACCTACGACGAGAAAGAGCGGATTCTGGAAAATTAGAGAAGGACTGCGGGAGCAATGGAACTTTGGAAACGAAAATCACCGTGGGAAAAAGAATGGGAAGACCTGAAGAAGAAAGAAAAGAAGTTCACGGAAAAACGGCTTTCAGGTCCCACCTGCGTCATCATCAACAAGCTGGACCGGTTCGTTCCCGAGAAACTGTCCGGTACGTTAAATGCGGCCTTTTTTAAGGGATTTGAGGTGATTTTTGACAAGGGCACCGGGGTGATCGAGAAAACCTATAACAAGGGGAAACGGGAGAAGGAGTTTCAGGTGAACACCTATGCCACAGAGCTTTCGGCTGACAAGCGTTCCGTCCGAAGCTTCACGAAGCAGGCAGGCTCTGCCAAGAAGCTGAACCTGCTGGTATCCAGTGTGGAGGGCATCGGTCTGGGGCTGGTGGGAGCCGGCATTCCCGACATTCCTCTGTTTATCGCCATGGTGCTGAAAAGTGTGTATGAAATCGCCCTCAGCTATGGGTATACCTACGAAACCGAGGAAGAAAAAGTCTTCATTCTCCGCCTGATCCAGGTGGCCATGATGGATGGAGAGGAGTTCGTGGAGGCAGACCGCCAGTTTAATGAGCTCATCGACCAGATTGTGGAGGACGGCGACAGTATGGAGGGCTACCGTGTCAACAAGACGGAGCAGATGAAACAGACCTCGGCCGCCTTATCCGCCGAAATGATCTATACGAAATTCCTGCAGGGCCAGATGATCGTGGGCATTGCAGGGGGGATTTTCGACCCGATTTACGTCAGCCGCATCAGTGATTATGCTGTGCTGAAATACAGAAGGCGCTTCCTGCGAAGCAAATCAGGCGTTGCCCGCCCGTAAGAAACGGGCCTGACGCCTGCCCGTGAGTTCGAGACCTTCCTCACGTAAAACAAAACTAAAGGAGAAACAACATGAAAACCAAAAAACTATCGCTGAAGGACCTGACTACAGCAGGTCTCATCGCAGCGCTTTATGTGCTGCTTACGTATCTGGTCAATTTGCTGGGGCTTGCCAGCGGCGTCATTCAGATTCGGATTTCCGAGGCGCTGACCATTCTTCCGGTGTTCACCTGGGCTGCCGTTCCCGGCCTGTTTGTGGGCTGTCTGCTTGCAAATCTGCTGACGGGATGTGCCCTCTGGGACATCGTCTTCGGCTCTCTTGCCACCCTGGCGGGGGCTCTCGGCACCCATTATGTGGGGCGCAAAATCCCTGCGCTCGGCCCTGTATTCCCGATTCTGGCCAATATCATCGTCGTTCCGCCCGTACTCATGTATGTATACGGCGTGACCGATGGCTACTGGTTCCTGGTGGTCACGGTGGGCAGCGGCGAGGTGATTTCCTGCGGCGTGCTGGGCTGGCTGCTGTATAAAGTCCTGAAAAAGCGTAAAATATTTTCGAATGAGTAATATGAAATGCGTAATGTCAAATGAGTAATCTGATTCTAAATTTCAGTCATGTTTACCCGGCAGATGCCGGAAACAGGGAAAATGGACTATACCGGGTGGATTTGTCGGATATTTCCGGCACCGATATGTACTGCACGCCGGAAGCAGCTGAAGAAATTCGCAGGCGGCTGTCTTTCTGCGGACCGGACGGGATTCATTTCATTGACAGCGGAAATTATCATTATGTGACGGGATTCTTTCTGGAGAAGATCCCGTCTCCGTTTTCTCTGGTACTTTTTGACCATCATAACGATATGCAATATCCGATGATTCACGAGCTGACCAGCTGCGGCAGCTGGGCCGGAGAACAGCTGCGGAACAATCCGAATCTGCAGCAGCTGATTCTCATCGGACCTTCGGAGAAGACCATGGCGGATATTCCGCCGGAATTGAAAGAAAA
>JBJESY010000180.1:0-2850 GCA_051883035.1 Anaerovoracaceae bacterium
GGGTCCGCAGTATATAGCTGCGGCTCATGTAAGTCGACCCGTGATCCCGGATGTCTTCGAAAACGGAACGGCATATATACGCCTTTCCTCCCGTAAAGACCTCCACCGGAAAACAGCTGTTTTCCCGCAGCAGCTTCACTACCTGTTTCAGCGGCTCAGGATCAATGCAGTTTTCGTAAATCACCTCTCCGCTCCCAAGATCCGTAATCATGGCGCCGTTAGACGTCACCACATATTCCAGCCCCTGTATGCGAAAAATATCCTTCGGCAGTGAGCACCATGCCCGTCCCGTTGCGATAACCACATGGATTCCTTTTTTTACCGCCGTTTCCAGCACCCGCCGTGTCCGCGGCGTGATACGGCCTCTCACCAGGGTGGTGCCGTCCAGATCCAGTGCAATCAGGCTGATTTTTTCAGGTACCGGACGTTTTTTCATGCTTTGCTCCCCCTCGTTTTTTCATGCCCATGCTGCAGACATGCCAGAAACTCCTGGTTGTAGATTCTAATCTGCTTCATGGTTGCATGACCGTCATGGCCCGGATACACGGTATATTCATTGCTCCACCGGTCAATGACCTGGCAGCAGCTTCGAATCATGTCCGCAGGATTTCCGTCTTCCAGATCCGTACGCCCCAGATCCGTGTCGAAAATGGTATCGCCGCTGAACACCACATGGCTCTTTTCGGAAAGGATGCAGATGGAACCCGCCGTGTGTCCAGGTGTGTGGAGGATCTGCAGTTCCTCTCCTGAAAGATCCAGTCTGTCCCCGTCCTCCAGCAGCCGGTCAACCCTACCTTTATATATAGCCGCATCGACTGCATGCATCATCACCGGGCAGTTCAGTGCATCTGCAACCCGGGCCGCCGCGCCCACATGGTCATAATGATGATGGGTCAGCAGGATGCCCAGGGGATGCAGTCCTTCCTTCTGTACATATTCGATAAACTTCTGCGGTTCGTAGCCCGGATCGATAATATAGCAGTCCGCGCCGTCCCTGGTCCGGATCACATATCCATTGCTCTCCAGGGTTCCGCCGATAAAACGCTTAATTTTCAAAATCTTTCCTCCCAACAGTTTCTGCTTGTTTCAGTATAGCACAGTGCGGGGCTTTCTGTACAGTACGAAATCCTCTTGCAAAATATGCTAAATATGTTACAATAGTTTGTTAGTATAGAGATGAAGAGGTGTCAATATGAAAATTGCCATTGTGGGTGCCGGAAAGCTGGGGATCAAGGTTGCGAATGCCTTGCTGGGCGGCGACCATTCCATAACCATCATCGATAAAAACGAAGACGTTCTGAACAAGGTCTCACAGCAGCTGGATGTGCTGACGGTCTGCGGAAATGCCAAGCAGATCAGCCTGCTGAAGGAGCATGAAATCGGAACCTTTGACTTTCTGCTGGCCGTAACCGGCAGCGATGAGAAAAACATCGTGATTGCAAGTTTTGCGAAGAAACTGGGCTGCAATAAAGTCATCGCCCGCGTTCGCGACCCGGAACACATGAACCAGCTGGATTTCATCAAGGAAACCATGAACATTGACCATATCGTCAACCCGGACATGGCCATCACCAATGAAATTTACAAATATCTGGTTGAAAAATACACCCTCACCGGCGGCGTTTTCTCCACCGGCAAAGTGGCGCTGATTCAGTTCGGCGTCAAGCGGTATAAGAGTCTGGCCGGCCTGTCCATGATCGAAGTGAAAAATATACTTCCAAACATGCTGGTCGTAGCCATCTCCCGCAACGGAAAGATCATCATTCCCCACGGCAACACTGTAATTGAGCCCACCGATACTCTGTACCTGATCGGAGAGAAAACCCAGATCATGGAACTTCATAAAAAAGTCCACGAAAAGGGAAAATATACGAATCTGCAGAAGGTCATGATCATCGGCGGCGGAAAGACCGGATTTTATCTGGCTGCAAAGCTGGCGGAATTTGGTGTTTCTGTTAAAGTGGTGGAAATTAACAAGGAGCGCTGCTACTATCTGTCCACCCACCTGGATAATGTCATGGTGCTCCACGGCGACGCAACGGATATGTCCCTGCTGGAAGAAGAGAATCTGGACGAGATGGATGCCTTCGTCACTGCCACCGGCTTTGACGAGGAAAACCTTCTGCTGGCCCTGAACGCCAAGCAGCGCGGCATTGAAGATGTCATTTCCAAGATCAGTCGGGAAGGTTACCGTGACCTGATTGAAAAGATGGGTATCGATATGGCACTGAACCCGCTGAACATCACGGCCAGCACCATCCTCCGCTACATCCAGGGCAAGAAACGTGTCATCTCCTCCCTGCTGATTCAGGGACAGGCAGAGATTATGGAAATCATTGCTGTAAACGACATGAAGCTGGTAAACATTCCGCTGAAGGAACTGGATCTGCCGGAAGGCGTACTGATCGCCGGAATTCACCGCGGACAGCAGGTCATTATTCCGGACGGCGAAACAAAGATTCTGGAAGACGACAAGGTCATCATTTTCTGCCTGCTTTCGGATATTGCAGAACTGGAAAAACTGTTCCGCAAGAAGCGGCATTTCATATAACTTGCATTTAAGGAAGGAACCATTATGAGCAACAGAGTGCGGGATTTATTCCGGATTCAGGGCTATATTCTGCTGGTGCTGGCAGCGTCCCTGACGATTCCCTGCATTATGGCATTTTACACCGGTGAGCAGGAAGCTGCCTCCGGCTTCAGCCTGACGCTCCTGTTCTGTATTGCGGCAGGCAGCATTATCGTAAAGTTTGTAAGCCCTTCTCCGGCCAAAATCAAGGCCAGAGACGGGTTTCTTGTTGTTTCCGCAAGCTGGCTGGTGGCCTCTGTGGTTGGTGCGATGCCATTCGT
>JBJESY010000181.1:0-2846 GCA_051883035.1 Anaerovoracaceae bacterium
TAATACTTTTCACAATTTCTTTCTTATATATTCTTCTATGATATTATTCGCCCATTTTCGGAACTGAGCTGCCCTGGGTGAGTCTACTTTGTTTCCCACTGCAATAATTGCTTTCAGATTATAGTGATTTGCATTATAGTTTTTCCCATCAGAAGCAGTTATTCGAAAGTTTCGAATAACTGACGATTCTTCCAACCCGCCATCTGAAAAAAATTTTTTCAGATGAAAATTTACGTTTTACTCCGTACTCACACTGTCACTATCATACCACATTTTTAATTTTTTGGCAAACAATTGTTCTTGCGCAAGCAATCCGTTTTCATTGACTTTTGCTCCGATCCGAAGTATAATATGCATAGAAAAGAGTTACCGATGAACGGTTGCTCCGATTTGGCGGAAAATATCACGTCAGCCGGGAAGCATGGACGTGATATTTTTTATGGAAATATCTAACGCTTGTCGTTTAACAACAAGGTGATTACTGCGATTACAAGCAGGCCTACAGAGGCAAAAGCAGATACTGCTTCATATGTAACCATAAAATCACCTCCTCTCATGAGGAGCATCCGTCCACCATATATTGGTAACTCTTCGAGAAGTATATCATATTCCGCCAAGAAGAACAACAGTTCTTTTTTCTTTTTGCTCATTTTTCTGCTATACTTGAATCATATCTTATCATTTTTTCTCGAGGTATGTATGAGAATCGAAACCGACCGGCTGCTGCTGCGACCATTTGCAGAAACAGATGCTGCAGACATTTTTGAATACTTGCACACGCCGGAAGTGAACTGCTTCGCCTGCATGCGGCTGGAGACACCGGAAGATGCCCGAAAGGATGCTGCAGAAAAAGCAGGTGCTCCGGATTTTTATCTTGCAATCACAGTGAAAGACACCGGTAAGGTCATCGGCGAGATCTTCGCCCATCCCGAAGGCACCGATCCCGAATCGGAAGTGAAAGACACCTGGTCCCCATGCTGGATGCTGAATCCGGCATATCAGGGAAAAGGATATATGTACGAAGCCGCCTCCGCATATTATGACTACCTGTTCAGCTCCATGGGTGCCAGAAGGATCTATCTGTATACGGAAGACTACAATCTGTCCTGTCAGAAGCTCAGTGAAAAACTGGGCATGCGAAAAGAAGGCCTCTTCAAAGAATTCGTATCGTTTATCAACGATAGCGAAGGGCGGCCGATTTACGAAAATACGTATCAGTATGCAATTCTGAAAAAAGAATGGGAAAGCAGGTGAAAGAATGAACCGAACGAAAGATGCTATTATCGAGGCGTTCTGGGAACTCCTGGACGAACGGCCTTTTAATAAGATTACTGTGAAGGATATCGTGGACCGGTGCCAGATCAACCGGAACACCTTCTATTATCATTTTCATGACATTCCTGAACTGCTGGAAAATACCGTCAAGCGGGAAGCGGACTACATCATCCAGAACAACAGCCAGTTCGGATCCCATCTCGACTGTCTGAAGCCCTTCGTGGAACTGAGTCTGCGGCGAAAGCGGGCGCTTCTGCACATTTATCGTTCCATGCAGAGAGAGATATTTCTGAAAGAGTTTGAACGGATTGCCCGCTATGCCGTGACGGAATATATCGACACAGTTGCTGCAGATCTGACGATTTCGGAGGAAGACAGAGCCTTGCTGATACGCTTCTATAAATGCCTGCTGATCGGCATCATGCTGGACTGGCTGGATGACGGGATGCAGTACGATCTGTTTTCAGCCGCCTCCCGGCTTGCAGAGCTTTTCGGTGACCCTGGCAGGCAGGCTTTTCTCAACGCCGCCGAATCTTTCCGCCAGGTGGATTCCGAGTGACCCGGGCTTTTATGCCCGGGCTTTTTCATTCCACAATTTTTCTGCTTCCGGCTTCCAGGCCTCCGCATATTTGTCGCATTTCTGGCAGAGGTGTTCCACGCTTTCCGGAGACTGCAGGTCGGTGGAATGGGCTTCCGTGCAGACCACCATGGCACGCAGCTTATCCGGATTTTCCAGCATCGGACATGGACGCAGCATGTTTTCGTTAAACGGCTGGCCGTCATGATATGCCATCATGATCGGAGACCGGAGTCCCTCCAGCAGCGTTTTTTCGCGGATATTGGAATCGGAATAATGCACGAATACACATGGATCCATATCGCCGTTGGCGTTGATATGCAGGTATCTTCTTCCTCCTGCGATACAGCCTCCCACATATTCCGCATCGTTCTGAAAGTCCATGGCAAACAGAGGCTTCTCCGCACGATACCTGCGGATTCTCCGGCAGGTCTCGATCCGCTGCTCCGGTGTTGGCAACAGCTCCGGTGACGCGTCGTTGCCCACCGGCATGTAGTGGAAGTACCAGATGAAGTAAGCTCCCATCTCAATCAGATGATCAAAGAATTCCTCCGATGTGATGGATTCGAAGTTTGCACTGGTGTAGCAGGCGGAAATGCCGTAGAACAGCTTCTTTTCCCGCAAAATCCGCATCGCTGCCGTGGCTTTCTCATAGACACCGTTTCCCCTCCGGCCATCTGTTGCTTCTTCGAATCCCTCCAGGCTGATGGCAGGAACGAAGTTCCCTACTCGCAGCATTTCATCGGCAAAGGCTTCGTCAATCAGCGTTCCGTTGGTGAAGCTCAGGAATACGCAGTCTGAATGCTTCTCGCAGAGGCGGATCAGATCATCCTTTCTCACCAGCGGCTCTCCGCCTGTATATATGTAGAAATACACCCCTAATTCTTTTCCCTGCCGAATGATATCATCGATTTCCTCGAAAGTCAGATTCAGCTTGTTTCCATACTCTGCCGCCCAGCAGCCTGTGCAATGGAGATTGCATGCGCTGGTCGGA
>JBJESY010000182.1:0-2844 GCA_051883035.1 Anaerovoracaceae bacterium
AGTCTGCTGGTGGGAGCGGCACTTGTGATTGTTTACATAGGCGCGACCTTCGGCGTGAAATATACGACACTTTCCAATTCCGGTTTTCTGTGCGCTCTGACGGTGGTATTCACGCCGCTGATTGCCTGGGTTTTTCTGCGGCAAAAGCTGGACCGGAAAATGACACTGTCGGTTGTAATCTGTTTCATCGGTATCGCACTGCTGACCCTGAAAGATGATTTTTCCATCAATCTGGGGAATCTGAAGGGTGATCTTCTGTGCATCCTGTGTGCGGTTGCCTATGCAATTGATCTGCTGCTGACAGAAAAGGCAGTCTCTCACAAAGATGTGGATGCCTACCAGCTGGGGGTATTCCAGCTGGGTGTGACGGGCCTTTGTAATCTGATTTTAGCCATTATTGTGGAAACACCACATTTCCCTACGACAGGCAATGTGTGGGGAGCGGTGATTTTCCTTTCTATATTCTGCACCGGGGTTGCATTTGTGGTGCAGCCTGTGGCGCAGCAATATACCAGCGCATCCCATGTGGGTGTGATTTTCGCACTGGAGCCGGTGTTTGCCGGTATCGTGGCCTTTGCGCTGGCTGGTGAAGTCCTCAGTCCGAAATCCTATTTTGGTGCGGTGCTGATGATTTCCAGTATTTTTATAATGGAAATTGATTTCAGCCGTATTTTTTCCCGAAAGAAAAAGCAGGAGTGAAATCCGGTATAGAAATCAAATGGTATGAGGGAGTAGGATAAGTGGAAAAGCTGGAAGTATTTGCTGACAAGGAGGAACGACGTGAACAGACTTTTTATCAAATCAGAAGATGCGATTCAGAAGACGGTGGAAGGCCTGAACAAAGACCTGGAACGCCGGATTATCGCAAGCCCGCCGGGACAGTGTCCGGTGGATCTGACTGCATCTTTTCTGAGGCTGTGTCATTCTCAAAGCTGCGGCAAGTGTGCACCATGCCGGGTAGGACTGGGCCAGCTGCAGATTATTATTGACGGGATCCTGAACATGGATTCCGAATCCTCGATGGAGGATCTGACACTGCTGGAAAAGACAGCAGAAGCAATCAGCGCAACGGCTGACTGCGCCATCGGTGCGGAAGCGGCGCAGATGGTGCTGCGGGGAATCCGCGGTTACCGTGAGGACTTCGAGTCCCATATAAAAAATCATTGCTGTACCGACAGCCTCAACGACAGAACAGAGCCGGTACCTTGTGTGGCCATGTGTCCGGCCGGTGTGGATGTTCCGGGTTATGTGGCACTGGTAAGAGCCGGACGGTATGATGATGCGGTGAAACTCATTCGAAAGGATAATCCGTTCCCGACGGTCTGCGCACTCATCTGCGAGCATCCGTGCGAACTGCGCTGCAGAAGAACTCTGATCGATGCGCCGATCAATATTCGCGGCCTGAAGCGGTTTGCTGTAGACCACTGCGGAGATGTGCCGGTACCGAAAAAAATGGATAAAACAGGAAAGAAAATTGCAGTCATCGGCGGAGGTCCGAGCGGACTGTCAGCAGCATACTTCCTTTCCATTATGGGTCACGATGTAACCATATTTGAAAAACGTGACAAACTGGGCGGCATGCTGCGCTATGGTATTCCAAGCTATCGTCTGCCGAGAGAGCGGCTCCAGTGGGATATCGATGCCATTCTGTCAACCGGTATCGAAGTAAAGCGAAATTACGATGTTTCCACCCCTGAGGCCATTGCGGAAATCCGCGATAACTATGATGCTACATATATTTCTATCGGATCCCATAATGCCAAGGATATCGGTATCCCGGGAGAATATGCCAAGGGTGTAATCCCGGCGGTTGAAATGCTCCGGGGAATCGGTGATGATGCCATGCCTGATTTCAATGGAAAGGCAGTTATCGTGATTGGCGGAGGAAATGTGGCCATGGACGTGGCACGTACAGCCAAACGTCTTGGAGCCAGCGATGTGAGCATCGTTTACAGAAGAAGAAGAATCGATATGACGGCACTGCCGGATGAAGTGGACGGGGCAGTGGCAGAAGGCTGCAATCTTCTGCAGCTCATGGCACCGTCCTGGATTGAAACAAATAAAAAGGGCGAAGTGCAGGCCCTCTGGGTGAAACCGCAGATTGCAGGAAAGGCAGATCGGTCGGGACGTCCGAAACCGGTAGATGCCTCCAGCGAGGAACAGAAGCTGCGGTGTGACATCATCATTTCTGCCATCGGCCAGGCGACGGATATCCAGTTCTTCGAGGAATACGGAATTCCGGTATTCCGCGGGAATATTCAGGCAGGCAGAAGCAGCGTGGTTGACAATGTGAAGGGCACGTATGCCGGCGGCGACTGCGTAACCGGACCATCCACTGTAATTAAGGCCATCGGTGCCGGTAAGGTTGCCGCAGCCAATATCGATGAATATCTGGGCTTCCACCATGTTATTGAGGCAGATGTGGAAATCCCTCTGCCGGAGCCTTCCGATAATCTGCCTTGCGGCCGTGCTGAACTGAAAGAGCGCTACGCAAAGCACAGAGAAAACGACTTTGAAGAAGTAGAACAGGGCATGACACTGGAGGAGGCACTTCAGGAAGCTTCCCGCTGCCTCCGCTGTGATTATCATGGCTTCGGCTCATTCAGAGGAGGGAGGAATACAGAATGGTAAACCTGAAAATAAACGGACAGGAAATCTGCGTAGCGGAGGGTACCACCATTATGGAAGCAGCCCGTCAGGTGGGTGTGGAAATTCCTCATCTCTGCTATCTGAAGGAAATCAATGAAATCGGTGCCTGCCGCGTCTGTATCGTGGAGCTGGCAGGGCATAATAAAATGGTAACCGCATGCAATACGGTATGCCAGGAGGGCATGGAGATTTTGA
>JBJESY010000183.1:0-2833 GCA_051883035.1 Anaerovoracaceae bacterium
GAGGACTGACACAGCAGTCTCCACAGTATGCAGTATTACAGCAGTTCAAGGCAGATGTAGAAGAAGCATCTGGCGGTTCTATCCAGATTTCCCTCGACCTGTCCGGTGCATTAGGCTCTGACAGAGAAATCATCGAAGGCGTTATGAGCGGTGCCGTAGAAATGATGCACATGGCTGACGTTTCCATCAATACTGTAATCACAGAATTAGGCTACACCAGCCTGCCGTACCTGTTCCCTTCCAGAGAAGACGCAGAAAACACTTATCTGTTCGGATGGATGGGCGAAGCTTACAGAGCAACCATGGAAGAAAACGGAATGCATGTTCTGGGCAACCTGCTGGAAGGCGACTTCAGATGGATCACCAACTCCAAGCACGCAGTACAGACTCCGGACGATCTGAAGAACCTGAAGATCAGAGTAATCGAAAGCCCGATGTGGATCAGCTTCTTCCAGGGCATCGGAACCAATCCGGTTGGAATGTCTGTAAATGAAGTAGCAGCCGCTCTGCAGCAGAACGTAATCGACGGTCAGGACAACGGCCCTCTGAACACTTACTTCTATGGATTCTATGAATTCCAGCCATACCTGACGAAGACCAATCACGGATATGCAGCAAACCTGCTGACCATCAACAAGGAAATCTTCGAATCCCTGACTGCAGAACAGCAGCAGATTCTGGAAGATTGTGCTGACACTGCAACCACCAACATGTACAAGGCAAACGTAGATGCCATCGACGGTTTCTGTGAAGAAATGGCTGCAGCAGGCACCGAACTGCTGGATGCAACAGATGAACTGAGTGCATTCATGAAGGAAGCAGCAGTTGCTGTATGGAACGATGAATCCATCGTTGGAACCTATGACCAGGAAGTAATGGAAAAGATTTACTCCGAACTGGCAGTGTCCTAATTGATGCATAAACAGAGAACTTATATGCAGTTGTGCTGAACTAATAACCATGAATAGGGCTGAAATCTTATTGATGCAGCCCTATTCCTCTAATTGGAAAGGAGACCCGATGGAAAACAACAGAAACGCAGCAGAGCGTTTGGCCGATGGTCTTTGTAAAGTCGAGAAAGTGATCATGGTTATCTTCTTCCTGGCGATGATGGTCATCATGTTCGTTCAGGTTTTCGCAAGATATGTTTTACATTCCCCATTGGCATGGACAGAAGAAGTGATGCGATTCTCCTTCATCCTGTCCAGCTTTTTCGGTGCGGCAGTCTGCACCCACGAACACAAACATGTAGTTATCAATTTCTTATCACTGATTGTAACGAAAATTACTAAAGATGAAAACAAGCAGAATGTGTCCTATGCATTCTTTGATCTTATAGTCGATGCTGTATGCTTCGTATTCTGCCTCTGGCTTACTTATATGATGGCAACCTATGCGATGGATTTACAGGCCAAGAATCAGCTGTCCACTGCGATGCTTTTCCCGATGTGGTATATCGGTTACGGAATTGCAGTATCCTTCGTTCTGACCAGCTTCCACTTCGCATTAAATACCGCATCGTCCTTTAGGGTATTTAATCAACAGAGAAAAGGAGGAGTGAAAGCATGAGTACATTTTTAATCTTCCTGTTATTATTCCTGATTCTGGCTCTGGTGAGAATTCCGGTTGCATACAGTATGACGATTGCGACCGTAATCTCCATGGTTGCCAGCGGAATTTCACTGAAATCCGCAGGAATTGCCGTGTTCAACGGATTAAACTCTTTCACCTTCCTGGCAATTCCTGCCTTTATCCTGGCAGGCGAAATCATGGGTGTTACAGGCATTTCCACCACGTTGATTGAATTTATCGAATCCATTATAGGCAGGCTTCGCGGCGCTCTGGGTGCAGCGGCAGTCATCACTTCCCTCCTGTTCGGAACGCTGACCGGTTCCTCCCTGGCAACAGTTACAGCCATCGGAACCATCATGATTCCGGATATGGAAAAGAGAGGCTATGACAGAGCATATTCCGGTGCACTGATTGCAGCATCCGGATTCCTGGGAATTCTGATTCCGCCGAGCATTCCGGGTATCGTATATGCAATGATGTCCGGTGAAAACCTGCTGGCGGTCTGGGCATGTACCATCGTGCCGGGCATTATGATCGGTTTAGGATATATCACGGTAAACTATTTCATCATGGGAAGAAAAGAGAAAAAAGTTACCGAACCGTTCAAGATTGGCCCATATGTAAAGAATGTCGGTGTTTCCTTTAAAAACGCCATCCTTGCCCTGATGATGCCGGTTATCATTTTCTATGGAATCTACGGTGGTATCTTCACGCCGACAGAAGCCGGCGGCGTAGCGGTATTTTACGGAATTCTGGTTGGTTGGGTGATTCTCCCTCTGACGAAAAAGAGATGGCCTTCCAGCAAGTTCTTCAATCTGATCGCAGAATCCGCCATTTCCACTTCCAGTATCACCATCATTATCGGTCTGTCTGCAATCACCGGCAAGATGATCATCTTCTCCGGCGTGCCGCAGGAACTGACAAACCTGCTGTTGAGCGTTACAGATTCTAAGGTTGTATTCCTGATTCTGGTAAATCTGCTGTTCGTTTACAGGAATAGCGTACAGGGAATGGGATATCCGCTGATTCCCATGCTTTCAGGTGTCACTGAAATGGTACTGCGAATACCTGCTATTATCCTGCTTCTGCCTGAGATTGGATTTAAGGCAACCGCCTATGCCGAAGCAGCTGCATGGATCGGGGCATTGGCTTTGAACTGGATTGCTTACAGAATATTTATAACGAAAAAATAACCATATATGATACACGGTTGTTACAGAAGTTGATGGCTAATCTGTTTTTTTAGGTGATATTCTATCAG
>JBJESY010000184.1:0-2815 GCA_051883035.1 Anaerovoracaceae bacterium
CCATTTCCTTGCCGTCATAAGTAAATTCTCTGTAAACTTCATCGGCGATGATGTACAGGTCGTGTTCCAGAGCGATATCGACGATCAGTTTCATTTCGTCGTGAGTCAGCACCTTACCGGTCGGATTTCCCGGGTTGATGATGCAGATTGCTCTGGTCTTATCGGTGATAACGCCTTCAATTTTTTCTCTGACTGCATACTGATAGCCGTCGTCTGCAGTGGTCGGGATTGCAACCATCTTGCCGCCTGCCTGACCTACGAAGGTCTTGTAGTTGGTGTAGAACGGTTCTGCCATGATGACTTCATCGTCATTGTCCAGAATTGCAGTCATCAGCATATTGATGGCTTCGGATCCGCCGTTGGTGATGAGCAGATCCTTCTTTTCGAAGTCCAGACCGATTCTCTTATAGTACCCAACCAGAGCTTCCAGCAGGCTTGCCTCACCCTGGGAATTTGCGTAAGCCAGAACTTCCTGGTCGAAATTCTTCACGGTATCAAAGAAAGCCTTCGGTGTCTTAATATCCGGCTGACCCAGATTTAAGCGGTACACCTTCTTGCCAGCTGCAACAGCAGCATCTGCATACGGAACGAATTTTCTGATTGGGGATAATTCCATTGCCTGGATTTTTTTGGATAGTTTCATTTCTCTCTTCTCCTTACAACTAAACTTTGCCTGGAACGGCGCCAAAAAACGCCATTACCCATAGAATTAACATTTATTCAAGCTCCTCATGGGAGGCATTGACGATGGTTTCAATGAGGGCAGGATCCAGCGGGTATTCTTTCCCCGCAAAATCTTTTCGCCCGGCTTCGTCGGCAGATGCGCAAGCATTTTCTGCCAGAGGTTTTTTCAGGTACATCAGATATTCGATGTTTCCTTTGGCTCCGGTGACCGGTGAAAAAGTCAGCCCTTCCGGTCCCAGCCCGCAATCTGCCGCATAGGCCGCAACCTTTTCGATGACTTCTCTGTGTACCTTCCGATCCCTGACAATGCCCTTTTTTCCAACCTGTTCCCTTCCCGCTTCAAACTGCGGTTTCACGAGACAGACAAGACAGCCTTCTTCCCGAAGCAGTCTGGCAGCCACCGGAAAAACAAGCTTCAATGAGATAAAGGACACATCGATGCTGATAAAGTCGATGGGATCCTCAATGGTCTGCGGATCCAGATAGCGAATATTGCATTTTTCCATATTTACAACGCGGTCATCCATACGCAGTTTATAATCCAGCTGCCCATAACCTACATCGACGGCATAGACTTTCCTGGCACCCTTCTGCAGCATGCAGTCCGTAAATCCGCCGGTAGATGCACCGATGTCCATGCAGACACAGTCCGTCAGCGGAAAGCCCCAAAGATTCATGGCTTTTTCCAGTTTCAGACCGCCGCGGCTTACATAGGGACAGAGATTTTCCTTCACAGTGATCTCTGCATTTTCGTCTACCATGTTGCCCGCTTTATCACTCTTCTGCCCGTCCACATAGACGATGCCGGCCATGATGGAGGCCTTCGCCCTTTCTCTGGACGGATAGAATCCTTTTTTTACTAATAAAACATCAAGCCTTTCCTTCAATCTGTTCACAAATCCTTTCTGTGATCTTTTCCGGTGTCAAGCCATATTTTTCTCTCAGTTCAGCTACTGATCCATGTTCAATAAAGGAATCCGGCCAACCGAAACGAAGAACCTGTGTCCCTTCTTCTTTTCGGGAAAAGAAGTGTTTCTTCTCTTTTTCCGGGGAAACAGACGCCAGTGCAGCTGCAACCTGCTGCCCAAAACCTCCCTCCAGCGCATTGTCTTCCAGTGTGACAAGCAGCTGACAATCCTTTGACAGCAGTGAAAAATCCAGTGGTTTGACGGTTGTCACATCCACAAGACCCGCGTCATATCCTTTGTCCCGAAGCAGGCAGCATACCTTTTCTCCACACGAATACATGGCGCCGACTGCCCAGATATCAACGGCTGGACGCCGTGCACCCATTGCTTTCATACGAAGATTACCGCCTGTATAAGTTGACAGAATATTGTTACCGTAATCAGCTTCGCCTCTTGGATACCGAATGGCACAAGGGCCATCCAGCTGCACGGCATATTCCATCATAGTCTGCAGCTGATTGCCATCCTTTGGTGTGAGGACCGTCATACCCGGCATCTGACTGAGATAGGATAAATCAAACATGCCGTGATGGGTCTCACCATCTGCACCCACACAGCCTGCACGGTCTACCAGAAAAAGAACCGGAAGCTTCTGCAGGCAGATATCCTCCAGAAGCTGGTCATAGGCTCGCTGCAGGAAGGAGGAATAGATTGCCACCAGGGGTTTCATTCCGCTTTTCGCCATACCCGCGGCAAACGTGACTGCATGTTCTTCGGCAATCCCCACATCGAAAAAACGATCGGGAAACCTCTGTGCGAAAGGCCGCAGACCTGTGGCATCACACATGGCTGCGGAAATCGCCACGATGCGGCTGTCCTTTTCTGCCATCTCGCAGGCAAACCGGCCCATCAGTGAAGAAAATGTCGGGGTATTACCTGTTTTTTTCAGCATACCTGTCGTTGGATCGAAGGGACCGATACCATGGAACTTTCCCGGATCCTTTTCCGCGTTTCGATAGCCCTTTCCTTTTTTCGTGATCACATGCACAAGTACCGGTTCATCCAGACTTCTGGCACGGTTCAATATATCCGTTAATGATTCCAGATCATGTCCGTCTACCGGTCCGAAATAGGTAAATCCCAGTTCTTCAAACAGCACACCGCCGGAATTCAGCATGGAATACTTCAGATCATTCTTGAAATCTGCCAGTCCGGACGCGATG
>JBJESY010000185.1:0-2795 GCA_051883035.1 Anaerovoracaceae bacterium
CTTTTCCCAGAACTGACGGGCTTTCAGCTTTTTTACCAGCGGCAGGAAGAAGAGCACCGTCAAAATTACAGATGCTGCCATCCCGGCGATGCACAGCTTTACAATGAACGCATTACTCGGACCAAACCAGTGGTCATCCGTGATATTCGGAGTAAACACATCCGTCCATGCATGCACTCTGGCGATATAAATCAGCGGTATGCACAATGCACATGCAGCCGTTCCAAATCCAAATACGCCGGCCAGCTGCACCTCAGACCAGAACCGGTCGAACCAGTTGAGATGAATACTGCCATCCGCATTTCTCGAAAACCGTCCTGTCAGTACGCTGAGCACAATCACAGAAACGACCAGAATGACGCCGGCAATGACCGCCCATGTGAGAAGCAGGGCAAGCCTGTCACGGAATGCATTGGCATCCGGTATAAATACAAACCATGGATTCAATTCTACCCAGTCCACATCATCGATGGCTTCTTTATATGCTTCCAGGTCTACCATGTTCCCCAGACAGACTGCCAGACTTGTCAGAATCCCGCAGGCCACTCCGCTGACCACCGCCAGCACCCAGCAAAATCCGTACAGCAGACCCAGTCCGCTTTTCCCCGAATATTCGTGTTGTATCTTGCTTTCCGCACAATTCACTTCTTCATAGTTTTTCAATTTTGTATCCAATTCCCCACACCACCTTTAAATATTTTGGATTTTTCGGGTCAATCTCGATCTTTTCACGAATCCGGCGGATATGCACCGCCACCGTGTTTTCCGGATTGTAGGCCGGCTCCTGCCAGACCGCTTCATAGATCTGATCCATGGAAAACACCCTGCCCGCGTGCTCCGTGAGCAGCTTCAGAATGCCGAACTCGATGGGCGTGACCGGAACCTCTTCTCCATCCACCGTGACCCGCTTCTCGTTGTCATCCACGGACAGTCCCCCCGACTGGTACACCCCCGACATCTGCGCCGCACTCATGCTCCCCAGCCGGGTATACCGCCGCAGCTGGGATTTGACCCTGGCCATCAGTTCCAGAGGATTAAAAGGCTTCGTCACGTAATCATCTGCCCCCACGTTGAGACCGATGATCTTATCGTAATCTTCTGACTTGGCAGAAAGCATGATAATGGGAATGTTCTTTTCCTCCCGGATCTTCATGGTAGCCTGCACCCCGTCCATATGGGGCATCATCACGTCCATGATGATCAGATGCAGGTTTTCCCGCCGGGCAGTCTCCAGCGCCTGAAACCCGTCGAAGGCCTTAAACACATGATAGCCTTCATTTCTCAGATAAATTTCAATGGCACCTGCGATTTCCTTATCATCATCACATACCAGAATGTTCAGCTGCTGCTTCTCTGTCATAAGAACCTCCAATCCGAACCGGGCAGATGGCCTTCCCCCGGCACACTTTCACTTTATCTCACAAATCTTACGAATCAGCCCGTCCGTTTCTTACAAAATTCTTACGCCCGGCTTTTTTTGGCAAAATAGCGAGTTGTTTTCTTCTTCATTTTTTGCTATAATATTATGGCGTATTTTGTTATGCAGTATCATTTTAACATGTTTTGTGGGATTTTGACACAGAATATATTTTTTTTAAAGTTACTGTAACCTTTTGGGGTAGAAGTTTGAGTTAATTATGTAAGGAGGACAACGATGGCTGATACTTTTGTTCAAAACGAAAGTATTGAGACCGTCATCCAGCGTTACAAGGGGACTGTTTACAGTGTGGCTCTGTCCTATGTGAAGAACCGTGACGATGCCGATGATATCTTTCAGGAAGTATTCCTGATCTATTTCAGGACCAATCCTGTTTTTAATGATGAAGAGCATCGGAAGGCATGGCTCATCCGGACGACCATGAACTGTTCCAAACGGGTGGTGGACAGCACTTACCGTAAGCGGACAGTGCCGCTTGACGAAATGGAAGAAGGCTCATTCCAATTTGAAACGAAGGAAGAGAATGCAGTCTATGTGGCTCTGCAGGAACTTCCGGAAAAATATCGAATCGTTCTCCACCTTCATTATTTCGAGGACATGTCCGTGGACCAGATCAGCAAGGCGCTGGATCTGAAGCCTTCCACGGTAAAGGTGCAGATGATGCGCGGTCGTGAGATGATGAAGGAGAAACTGAAGGAGGAAGCGTATGACTGACGAAATCTTTCGCAGCATGAAGGCGCAGATGGAGCCGTCTGATGACGTAGTCGCAGACCTGCTCGCCAAAATCGCCCTCGAGTCGCCTTCCCCTGTTACAGAACATGAAAGCGGGAATGTGATTTCCTTCCGGCAGGCAGCCGAAGAGAAATCCGCCCGGACGAAACATTTTGCAAAGAAAAAATCAATATGGTATTACGGCACTGCCGTGGCAGCCAGCGTTATTGTTATGATATCCACCTTCGCGCTTCTGGATCTCAGCGATAAGGATCACAGCAACGCAGGTGATCTGCTTCAGAATGTCATTGGCCCGGATTCCAGCGTGGTTAATCCTGCGGATCCGGACAGCACCACGGAACATCCGGGAAATGAAGAGAGTCCATCCGGTGAAAGTATTGAAGATCCGGACAGCCCGAAGGACGGTGAAAGCCCGGAAGGCACGGATTCGACCGGAGAGAATTCCAACACCGGAGACAAGACAGACAGCAGTGAAGGCAAGACGGATCAGACCGGCAAGACAGACAAGAACACCGGCAGCGAAGGCTCTCAGAATTATGACGATCCGAATTCCGGCAGTAACAGTAACAGCAACAGTAACAGCAGTAGCAATGGCAATGGCACAGGCAGTGAAGGAAATGAGTCC
>JBJESY010000186.1:0-2776 GCA_051883035.1 Anaerovoracaceae bacterium
TGGAATTTCATGTGTTCGTCTACAACGTGCAGCCGGGCATCGAAATCGACTATGCCACCGGGGACAGCCGGCGGGCATCGGACGCCAGCGTCGGTACATCTGCTGCCAATCCGGGGAAACAGCCGGAGTATACCTATGTGCTCAACACCAATACAAAGAAGTTCCACTATCCGACCTGCAGCAGCGTCAGTCAGATGGCGGAAAAGAATAAAAAAGCAGTCACCGCCTCCCGCGACGAGATCATCGCAGACGGCTACAGCCCGTGCGGGAACTGCAAACCATAGTCATCAGATGCGATTGAACGGTCTTTTCTTGCTGAAAGTATTGTATAATTTTTTCTGCACGCGAAAGGTGACGCCAAATGGGTCTTTTTTGTGCATTTGGCGTCACATAGATGCTCTAGGTATCCTCTGTAGTGCGACGTTTGATTACTTTTTATCATATATAATCAGCTTTCGTTCACATAACAGAATGGATTATTTTAGAATTTATAGTATTTCATTTAATATATAGAAATTATTTCTATTATATTCTATTATTTTACTTCCATATAATTCTATTTTACCCATACCTAGATGATCTATGTGACGCCAATCGAGAAAAAAATGTACGTTTGGCGTCACATTTTGCTTGCGCAGCACCTTTCGAGCACCTCTCATCCCCCGGCGCCCCGAGCATCCCCGCATCCCGACACCCCGGCGCCCCGAGCATCCCCCGGCACCCCGGCACCCCGGCGCCCCGAGCATCCCCGGCACCCCGGCATCCCGGCATTGCTGCAAAACAAACAGGGCTGCGAGCAAAATCAACTGCCGCAGCCCCATTTTCCGATTTTTTGATTTTTACTGGTTCTCGCTTATTCCTGTTCTCTTTATCTCTATTTCCCCTGCTGTCTGCACCAGGTCTTCATGACCAGGCTCACCGGCAGGTGCTTCACCAGGCGCACCTGCATCCGCACCGGCAGTCCCAGAATAGAGACTGGCTTTTTCTTTCTCAGATCCTTCATGGCCCGCTCGATCACCTGCTCCGCCGTGTAGTAACGGTCATAATATTTGATGGTATCGTCGTGGACCGCATGGTCGAAAAACTCGGTTTTGATCCAGCCCGGCGCCACCGCCATCACATGGATGCCCCGGTTCTGCAGTTCCACACCCAGCGCCCTGGAAAAGCTCATGACGTAAGCCTTCGACGCGCCGTATACGTTGATGTACGGCACCGGCTGCCAGGAGGAATTGGAGGCCAGGTTCACCAGATGGCTTCCCGCCGGCATATATGGAATGCTGATGTGGCTCATAGCCGTCAGGGCCTGGTCGTTCAGCTGAATGATGTCCAGCTGCTTGTCCATGTCCATTTCCGTGAATGTCCCGAAGAGGCCGCAGCCAGCTGCATTGACCAGCACCTGGATCTCCGGTTTTTCCGCTTCCAGCATCTCTTTATATTTCTGATAGCTTCCCCGCTCCATCAGGTCCAGAACCACGGGACGCACAGAAGTCCGGCAGCGGTCCTTCAGTTTCCGCAGCTTTTCTTCCCGCCGGGCGATGACCCAGATTTCATCCAGCTCAAATTCCTTGTCAATGGCATATACAAACTCCCGGCCCATGCCGCTGGACGCGCCGGTGATGACTGCAATTTTCATTCTATTTTCCTCCATTTTTCATATCCACATTGTGAACGGTTTTATGAACGATAATTGACTCTTTGATAAAAGAATTATATCATTCTATATTATTTATAACAAGAAAAACCCCTGAAAAATCAGAGGTTCTTACATTCTATGATATTTTGTTCCAGCCAGTCTGTCCATTGCTCCATTCCCTCTCCGGTTTTTGCGGAAAGAAAGAATATCTCCGCATCGGGATTGCAATTGTGAATTCTTTCTGTAACAGCCGCATCATCAAACGGAAAAAATTCACGTGTGTCGATTTTGTTAATCAGCACCGCATGACAGACTCGGAACATCAGCGGATATTTCAGTGGCTTGTCATCGCCCTCCGGCACCGACAGAATTGCCACATTTTTCGAGGCACCTGTATCCGTTTCTGCAGGACAAACAAGATTTCCCACATTCTCCAGCACCAGCAGGTCAAGGTCTTCAGCAGGGAACGCCTCCAGTGCCTGTAAGGTCATTTCTGCATCCATGGCGCACTGCCCGCCGGTATGAACCTGAATGGAGCGGACTCCGGCATCTTGCATTTTTTCAGCATCCACGGTAGCTTCGATATCTGCTTCCATAATGCCAATTTGATATCGATTCTTCATGGCTTCTATGGTTCGGAGAAGAACGCTGGTCTTTCCTGCTCCGGGAGAAGCCATCAGATTCACCATGAAAGTTTTTTCTTTTTTCAGTTTTTCACGGGTTCGTGCAGCAATTTCATCATTGACTGCGTAAACACTCTGATTCACATTGATTACTTTTAACTTTGCCATCTGTCTGTTTCTCCTTTCCTGTTCTCTTCTCCTTTCCCATTCCATATCTGTACTTCATGCAGCAGCCAGCTGCACCACAGTTCCATTCCCTCTCCTGTTCTGGCAGAAACAGGGATTACCAGAGCATCCGGATTCCGCTGGTGAATTACTTCTTCTGCCTTTTTCAAATTGAAGTCAAACGCTTTCATCGCGTCTATCTTATTCACCAGAACCACGTCGCATACCTGAAACATGAGTGGGTATTTGAGAGGTTTATCGTCTCCTTCAGGCACTGAAAGAATCGCAACATTCTTGCATGCACCAGAATCGAATTCCGCCGGACAAACAAGATTTCCCACATTTTCAAGGATCA
>JBJESY010000187.1:0-2763 GCA_051883035.1 Anaerovoracaceae bacterium
ATCATGCATGGTGTCTACGATGATCTTCTTTCTGCACTTCACAGTACAGGCTACACAGCCGACACATTTGTCATAATCGATGACTGCGTGATTATCAATAATGGAAACGGCGCCTTCCGGACATGCGCGTTCGCATTCTCCGCAGGCGATACAGCCGAAACCGCAGGTCTTTCTTACTACTTCATCATCTTCTTCTGTGGAAGAACACGGAATGAAGTTGGTAGCATCAGCCGGAACCATTCGGATGATTAACTGCGGACAGACTGCTGCGTTGGCGCAGGCTCCGCATCCTGTACATTTTTCCTTATCGATAACAACCTTTCCGAATTCCAGTTTCATCGCATCGAATTTACATACGTCCATGCAGGAACCAACACCTACACAGCCGCTCTTACACTCGCCCCTTACGAAGCCTGCCTCAACGGCTTCCTTACAGGACCCTGCGCCAGCGAATCTGGCTTTTCCGGCAGCACTGCCGCTGCACGCAATAAAGGCGATCTCGTCCTTCGCAGGAACGGATTCCATGCCCAGTACTGCCGCAATTTCGTCCACTGTTTCCTGTTTCACAGCCGGACACATAGCAGCATCCTTCGCAGATGCGATGGCTTCTGCACATTCCGCACAGGTTGCCTTGCCGCAACCGCCGAAACCGCCGCAATCCACGCCTGGCAGAAGTGACAGAATCTTCTTGATGACTTCTGCTGCGTCGTGATTTGTACTCATTGAAAAACTCCTCCTTTGCCAAAACTCTTTGCTATCAGAGCTGTGTTTTGTATACATCTTCATTTTCCATCTTACCCCTTTGATATAAAAAAGTCAAGCGAGTATGCTACTTTTTTAACAAACTTTACGAGTTTTTTTTCACGTACATGATACGTGGGCAAAACCATTGAAATTTGAACGAATGCACCGCTGCAGACCTGCCTCTTTTTTTCATCTGCATGCCGCTTTACACCCTGTTCTGCACCCCGATTCCTGCCTCTGCATAAGTCCTATTATGCATAAGCATTCAGCATTTCGGAGGCTGAAATCTGCAAAATCCGATGTGCCTGCTTTACTTTATGCTTTTGGATTAATAATATAAACAATTTTCTTTTCAGTACTTTTCTTTACACGAATCGGTCAATTTGCTATAATCCAGTTATGGCCCGATTGATTTTGCTGATATGAAATAAATCCAAATTAACAGGAGTGTTTTAAATGAAAAACAATAATTTCGCCGGTCGTGTATCCATCACCGGCAACCACGTCAAGCTGACCGCAGCTGACGCATTCTCTTCCGGACAGATGTCCGGGCTGATCCTGACGAAAACCTCGGACAGTGCAATTCTCCGTATGGAATCGGCAGGCGAGGCTTTCTATCTTTCGCAGATTTATGAAACAGAAAAGCCGTTTAATGATCTGGTCGCTTCCTGGAATGCAGAGACACCCGAAGGTTCCTATACAGAGATTTTCGCGCGGGTCTATCTGCCGGAATATGATGGCTGGACAGATCCGGATGGAATCTCATATGACGGTTGGAGCGACTGGATTTCCTGGGGGAAATGGAGTCCTTATATCGCCCGCAGCTGCCCGCATCAGCAGGATTCCCATCCAAGAAAAGACAGCGAAGAAGCAGACGGATGGGTCTTTGCCAACTCCCGTTACTGCGGCGGTGACAGCTCTCTGAATGTCCGCGGCAGCCTGACTGCGTCCGCCTTTCAGCTGAAGGCTGTTCTTCACGCAGAGGAAGATTGTAAAGTGCTTCCTTCTTTGCGGCTCCTTGCCGCCACTTGGAAAAACACAAACGATCCGGCCTGGCAGTCGGACTGCTCTTATCCGGAAGAACCGGTGGAGCCTGCGGCTTCTGTTCTTCTTGACACACCGGCACTTTCCCAGATGGTTCGCGATCCCGATTACGGGAATGTCATCTGCTCTGCTACAAGTATAACCATGCTGATGAACGGGCAGGGCGCCGATCTTCTCCCCGAAGATGTGACGCTGGTCAACTTCGATTATGCCTTCGGCGGCAACGGCAACTGGAGCTTCACCTGTGCTGCGGCAGGCGCTTACGGCTATGAAAGCTATGTTTCCTACTCCAGCTTTGAAGCCGTCCGTCAGGAACTGACGAAGGGATATGCGGTCGGCTTTTCTGTGAAGTACAGCAGCAAGGAAAATGATGATCAGCCTTATCTGATCAATGCACCCGGACACACCAACGGACATCTTATCACCATCGTGGGCTATTATTTCAATGAGGAGCTGGGCGAATACGTCTATTACTCCAATGATCCCGGCACCGACAGCGATGCCGATACCGCACACCGTGAATATCGCCAGTCCCAGCTGGATAAATGCTGGTACCGCCGGGCTGCCTATTTCCTGCATAAAAAGCAGGACGGGGCCGGTAGTTATGTGCGAAACTGCCGCCAGGCATCCCTGATTCCGGCAGCTGGCAGCCCTGACCTCTGGGCACTTACTGCAGAAGAAGGCCGAGTCGTCCTTCCGAAAGATTTCCTGGAAGGCCGGCGGGAAACATTTGGTGACCACGGCACGATCTGTTACTATGCCGAAGATGAGCTGTCAGACATACCGGACACCTGCCGCTGCGTTACCGGCAACCACAAATTCCGCTATGACGGCATCTCCATCACAGAAGACGGCTATCTTACCTTCGGAGAGAACGCTATGGAGCAGCTCCTGGATGCAGGAAAATCCGTAAAGCTGCTGGTAATTTCGAACTCAGGTACAGTCTGGAGCGCAGAGGTGAGAAACTGAAACTCA
>JBJESY010000188.1:0-2759 GCA_051883035.1 Anaerovoracaceae bacterium
GCGATGAACACCAGAAAGTACATCAGGAAGCCAAAGAGGGAGCCGATGCCGCCCATGGCCTGGAATACGGTCTGCAGCGTGATAAACAGCAGGCTCGGACCCTGACCCGGATTCAGACCGGATGCAAATACGGCCGGCATGATGGCGATTCCTGCCATGACAGCGACGATGGTGTCGGCGATCGGGATCAGGAATGCGTTTTTCTGCAGGCTTTCGGTTTTCTTCATGTAGGAACCGTAGGTTACGGTGATACCCATGCCCAGGGACAGAGAGAAGAACATCTGCCCGCCGGCTGCAGCCAGTACACTGATCCAGCCGGTGCCCTTGAATACTTCAAAGTTCGGCTTGAACACGAAGGTCAGACCTTCGGATGCACCCTCCATGGTGACGCTGCGGATGATGACAATCAGCAGAATAACGAACAGAGCTGGCATGGCGATGGTGGAGAACCGTTCAATTCCCTTGGAAACGCCGCCCATAACGATGAGGACCGTCAGTGCGACGAAGATCAGCGTGTAGATGGATGTCTGGGCCTGATCGGTGAAAAAGCCTTCGAAGTAGGCGCCGCTGTCTGCACCGCCCACGCCCCAGGATGCACCGAAGAGATCACCCAGGTTGGCCAGCGCATATTTCAGGCAGTAGCCGCCCAGCATGCAGTAAAAGCCCATGATCAGCATCGGGGAGATCCATGCGAACCAGCCCACGAAGCTGTATTTTTTTGAAATGGTTTCGTAAGCAGCCACAACGCCCTTGCCGGTCTTACGGCCCAGGGAAAGTTCCGTCAGGCAGATTACGATACCTACCGTTGCTACTAAGATCAGATAGATGAGGAGGAAGGCGAATCCGCCGTTCATTCCCATTTTATACGGGAATCCCCATAAGTTACCAAGGCCGACCGCAGAACCTACCGCAGCCATCAGGAAGCCGAAACTGGAGTTCCACTCCCCTTTTTTGTGATGATGTTCCATTATACAATTACCTCCATAATATTGTTTAATACACCCGTTAAGCTTACCCATGCTTGCTGCAAAAAAATTGTGCATTTTCACCATTATACACGTAAAATATAGTTTTTGTCAACAATATATGAAGGTTTGGTGAATAAATCCTTATATTTGTAAATATTCTCAAATTTTTACCACCATCTGCGGGAAATATTGTATAATGGGATACGGATATGAAAGCACGTGACACGGGAGGGAATATTCAAATGGAACAGAAAACAGACAAGCAGAAACGTATGGGCGAGATCCTGAAAACAATGCAGAAAACAGGCCGGCTGCAGCTGCCGGAAGGAAAGAAGATGGCACTGAGCTTCAGCTTCGACTTCGACTCTTCCTCGGTGTGGATGGAATCCTTCGGAAAGAGTTCGCAGGTCTATACCTCCCGGGGGGAGTACGGTGCTGTTGTAGGCGTGCCGCGGATTCTGGATCTGCTGGACCGGCGGGGCATCCGGGCCACCTTCTTTATACCGGGCCATACTCTGGACACCTATCCGGAAATCTGCCGAGAAATCGCGGCGCGGGGACATGAGATCGGCCACCACGGCTATGTCCACGAGGATCCCACCTTCCTGCCGGAAGAAGAGGAAGAGGCCATTCTGCTGAAAGGACTGGAGACCCTGGATAAAATCGGCGTCCGCCCGACAGGCTACCGGTCGCCGGGCTTTGATTTCAGTCCGAACACCATAAAGCTGCTGGAAAAACACGGATTCCGGTACGACAGCAGTCTTATGGGCAATGACTACTACCCGTACTGCCCGAAGTATTGCACGGTAAACTTTGACCGGGGTAACACCTTCGGCGAACCGTCTTCCGTAATTGAAATGCCGGTATCCTGGTACCTGGACGACTTCCCCCATTCTGAGTTCATCATGACCCGGACAGGGATGAAGCCCCAGAGCCAGATCTTCGAGATCTGGAAAGCCCACTTTGATTACGGCATGGCCCATACGGAAAACGGCATGATGGCTGTCTGCATGCATCCGCAGGTCATCGGCCGGCCCCACAACCTGACCATGCTGGAGGAATTCATGGATTATGCACTGACGGAAGAGGTCTGGTCTGCACCGCTGGCAGAGATGTGCGAAAGGGTAAGGTTCTGAGACATCGGAACGAACAAATGACATAATTCCGAAAAAGAATTGACATTATTCCGAAAGAAAGGGTATAATTATGAAAAGGACCCTTTCTTTTCTTTTGGAAAAGAGGAGCAGGCGCAGGCACGGCATGGGATTCGCACGAAATCCTATACGAAGCCGCACGAAATCAACTGGGAAGGAGAAAACGTCCATGAACGGAAACGGAATGATGACGGTCAAAGAAGCTGCCGCACGATGGAATCTCACAGAGCGCCGCGTCACGGCTCTTTGCAGGGAAGGACGGATCGACGGTGCAGAGAAAAAAGGACGCGGCTGGCTGCTGCCGGATGAGACGGCGCGGCCGGAAGACCATCGAATCACCAGCGGACGTTATCGGAAGGAGCCTGTGGAAACCGTACTCGGCTATGGATCGGCCGGTGAACCGGGCTGGGGTGCGGCCCGTCTCTGTGAACCGGGTGCCTTCCCGGTTTCCCGCAGACCGCTTCCCATCGGTCTCTCCGATTACAGGCGGGCATCCTCCAACTATTATTATGTGGACAAAACCCTGCTGATCCGTGATTTCCTCGACGAACAGGCTGCCGTGTCCCTTTTTACCCGGCCCCGCCGGTTCGGTAAGACGCTGAACATGGATATGCTGCGGACCTTTTTCGAAAAGACG
>JBJESY010000189.1:0-2758 GCA_051883035.1 Anaerovoracaceae bacterium
CAGATCGGCTGGTTTGAGATCAACATCAGCTGTCCCAATGTACACGGCGGCGGCATGGCCTTCGGTACCTGCCCGCAGGCGGCAGAAGAAGTCACAGCAGCAGTGCGGAAAGTGACGAAAAAACCACTTTTCATCAAGCTTTCGCCCAATGTGACAGATATCGCAGAAATCGCCAGGGCCTGTGAAGCAGGCGGTGCCGACGGCATCAGCTTGATCAATACCCTGCTGGGCATGCGCATCGATCTGAAAAACAGAAAACCGGTCATCGCCAACAAGATGGGCGGATTCTCCGGTCACGCCATCCTGCCGGTGGCGCTGCGCATGGTATACCAGGTCTACGAAGCGGTCAATCTGCCAGTCATCGGCATGGGCGGCGTTTCCAGTGCTGAGGAAGTGGTGGAAATGATGCTGGCCGGTGCCACTGCGGTGGAGATCGGCGCAGCCAACCTGATTGATCCGTTTGCAAGTCAGAAAATCATCGAAGACCTTCCGCGGGTCTGCGAGAAATATAAGATCAAAGAACTCAAAGAAATAATCGGAGGTGCTCATTAAAATGGGAAAAGACGTTATCATCGCCTGTGACTTTGCCACTGCGGAACAGACTTTCGCGTTCCTGGACCATTTCACAGAAGAAAAGCCTTATGTAAAGATCGGCATGGAGCTCTTCTATGCAGAAGGACCTGCCATCGTCCGTGAAATCAAAAAAAGAGGACATAAGATCTTCCTGGACCTGAAGCTGCATGATATACCAAACACGGTGAAAAAAGCCATGGCAGTCCTCTCCGGTCTGGATGTGGACATGTGCAATCTCCACGCTGCCGGCACCATCGCCATGATGGAAGCTGCCCTGGAAGGCCTCACCCGTCCCGATGGCAGCCGCCCGCTGCTCATCGCAGTAACCCAGCTGACTTCCACCAGCCAGGAACGGATGGAAGATGACCTGATGATTCATGCCCCGCTGGATCAGGTAGTAATGCATTATGCTTCCAACGCCGCGAAGGCCGGCCTGGACGGCGTGGTCTGCTCCCCGCTGGAGGCTGCAAAAGTCCATGAAACCTGCGGCAAGTCCTTCCTGACCGTAACGCCAGGCGTCCGGTTTGCAGACAGCAAGGCAGACGACCAGGTGCGGATCACTACACCGGCCAAAGCGAAGGAAATCGGTTCCGACTACATCGTGGTGGGCCGTCCGATCACCCAGGCGGAAGATCCTGTAGCCGCTTACCGCCGCTGCGTAGCAGAGTTCGTGGGCTGAACCCCATTTCGAAAAGAAATGCCTGCCCCGCCTGCGAAGCCGGGCGAAAAGATTTTGCGAAGTAAACATGTAAATAGATGAGAAAGAAATATAGAGGAGGTAGCACATGGAATTAAAGAAGGAAATCGCCAAAGGCCTGCTGTCCATCGAAGCAGTGTTCCTGCGGCCGGAAGAGCCGTTTACCTGGGCAAGCGGCATCAAAAGCCCAATCTACTGTGACAACCGTCTGACGCTGACGGCGCCGGATGTGCGGACCATGGTGGAACACGGTCTCATGCAGGTGGTTCAGGAAAATTATCCGGACTGTGAAGTGTTGATGGGAACCAGTACTGCAGGCATCGCCCATGCGGCCATCGTGGGTCACCTGATGGATCTGCCGATGGGTTATGTGAGAAGTTCTGCCAAGGATCACGGCCGGACCAACCAGATCGAAGGAAAGCTTCTGCCTGGCCAGAAGGTGGTTGTAATCGAAGATCTGATCTCTACTGCCGGTTCTGCCATCGACTGTGTGAAGGTTCTGCGGGAAGCCGGTGCGGAAGTTCTGGGTATTGCCAGCATCTTCACCTATGGCATGAAGAAGGGCCTTACCCGTCTAGCGGAAAATGATGTGAAGAACGTGAGCCTCTGCAATCTGGATGCGCTGGTGGAAGTTGCTGCAGAAACCGGTTACATCAAGGCAGAGGATAAGGAACGTATATTAAAATTCAGAGATAACCCTTCTGATGAGGGCTGGATGAGAGGAGACAAATAAATGAGCGAAATCAGAAACTTAATCAACATCACAGACTTAACCGTAGAAGAAATTGACCAGTTGATCGAAGTAGCCGACGACATCGTGGCCAACCACAGCGCTTACGAGAATATCTGCGCCCACAAAAAACTGGCAACTCTGTTCTTCGAGCCGAGCACCCGGACCCGTCTCAGCTTCGAAGCTGCCATGCTGGAACTGGGCGGAAGCGTTCTGGGATTCTCCGCAGCAGGTTCCAGTTCTGCTGCCAAGGGCGAAAGCGTAAGCGACACCATTCAGACCGTAGGCTGCTACGCTGATATTATCGCCATGCGTCATCCGAAGGAAGGTGCACCGATCGTAGCTGCACAGAGAACCACCGTTCCAATCATCAACGGCGGCGACGGCGGCCACTTCCATCCAACCCAGACCCTGACCGACCTTCTGACCATCAAGAGAAAGAAAGGCCGTCTGTCCGACATGACCATCGGCCTGTGCGGCGACCTGAAGTTCGGCAGAACCGTTCACTCCCTGATCGAGGCTATGCTGCGGTATGAAAATGTACGTTTTGTGCTGATCTCTCCGCAGGAACTGCAGATTCCTGACTATGTGAAGGAAACGATGGACGCTGCCGGCGCAGAGTGGAAAGAGGTTGAATCTCTGGAAGAATCCATGCCGGAACTGGATATCCTCTACATGACCCGTGTACAGAGAGAACGGGTCTTCAACGAAGAAGAGTATATCCGCTTAAAGGACAGCTACAGCCTGAATCTGGAAAA
>JBJESY010000190.1:0-2752 GCA_051883035.1 Anaerovoracaceae bacterium
TCTACTTCTATCGTGAAATCAGTGCGCCATACGGCTACAGCCTGGACACCGACTACCATAAATTCCGTGTTGTAAGGGGTGAAGACCCGTTCAAGATCACCGTGGAAAACGAAAAGACCACGACTCCAAGTGTCCCGGTTACTCCGGGCAGCTCGAAGTATCTGCTGGAAATCACCAAGAGTGACATGGAAACCGGAGAAACCCTGGCAGGAGCAGAATTTGACATCTACGGCAGCCATATGGAAAACGGCGAACTGGTCAGAGACGAAAAGCCGCTGAACGACAAGCCATATGTGACCGGACAGTACGGCAAGCTGACTATTGAGCTTGACAGCGCAGGAACGTATTACTACCACGAAACAAAAGCACCGGCAGGCTATATTTGCGACGGTGAATACTACAAGGTGGAGATCAAAAACGGAAGCGTGATTGAAAAGGTAACCATGGTCAATGAAAAGACCCGTGAACCGCAGATTGCAACCACCGCAACCGGAAAAGACGGCGATAAGACCATTTCCGCAGACAAAAAGGTAACCATCGTGGATACCGTGACCTACGAAAACCTGACACCGGGAGAAACTTATACCTTAAAGGGAACCCTGATGAACAAGGATACGGAACGTGCGATTATCGTAGATGGTAAGAAAGTGACTGCAGAAAAGACCTTCACGCCAAAGACTGAAAACGGCACGGTTACGATGACCTTTACCTTCGATGCAAGAGAACTGAAGGGGCTTGACATCGTAGTCTTTGAAAAACTGTATCTTGGCAGCACACTTGTTGCAAAGCATACCGATATCAATGACGAAGGGCAGACCGTAAGTGTTTTCTCTCCGCAAAATCCGACATCCCCGGCTCCGCCTGAAAGAACGGATGTGCCTGCGGATGTGCCAAAGACCGGTGATCCGGGACAAAGGATGCTGTATCTGCTTCTGATTGTCTTATCCATGGGATTCCTTACGATGCTGTTTGCACTGGAGAGAAAAAAATGAAAAGCACAAGTAAATGCCTGCCTTTTGATAGCTTGACGAAGCCTCCATTATGTAATACAATTGTATTACATAATGGAGGTAAGAAGATGGCAAAACAAGCAACTTTTCAAGTGAGGATGGATGCAGAACTAAAAGAACAAGTGGAGATGCTGTATAAAGAACTGGGGACTTCCTTCGCAGAGGCAGTTCGTATTTTTGCGAAGCAGAGTGTGAAAGAGAATGGTATGCCATTTGTAATTACGGCAAACAGGGGAAACATGAAAGGTTGCCTCTCTAAGTATGCAAATACCGCTTGCCAGGAAAGAGAAAAAAATGCATTTGAGGATGCTATAAGAGAAAAACATGAAAACTTTGATTGATATTCCATCGCAGATTTTTCTTTGATATCTTCAAACTTTGTGCTATACTGAAATCAGAGTTTGTCCGGGTGACTGTCCGGACAGGGGAAACGAGGAGGATTTGAAATGAAAAAGTATATCTCAGTAATTCTGATACTGGCACTGGCAGTGCTCTGCTTCACCGGGTGCATGTCCGGCGAAGATAAAATCATAATAAACGAAGATGGCAGCGGTCAGAGCTATTCCAGAATTGTCATGGATAAAGCGGTTGTGGATCAGATGCTTGAATCGTTTGGAATGACGTTGGAAGACTTGGAGATGGGTGAAGCCAGTGTAGAAACGGTAGATGGCGTCGAGAGTTATGTCATAGAAGAAACAGTGGACTTTGAGGACTATACGGCGTTGAAGGAAGGCCTGGAAACATCCGGATATTCCGGGATCTATGCATCGGAAAACGGACTGCGGTATGTGTTCAGCTCCGGTGTCTCGAAAGAGGATATTGCTTCAATGGAAGAACTGGGTTTTGATCTGGGAGATTCCATGAAAGCAAGTGTTTCCATTACAATGCCGAATGAAATCACAAAGACGACAGGAACACTGTCTGAAGACAAGAAGACGGCCACCTTTGTATTTGAAGGAAATGACCTGTATAAAACACAGGATATCATGGTTTCCACCGCAGAGGAAACGAAGAAGCCGACACTGAGCGGTGTGACCAATGGAAAAACCTATGGCAGCAGGAAAACTGTAACAGCAGCAGATGCCAGCGGGATCAAGACGGCCAAGTACAAGAGAAATGACGGCAAGTACTATTCCTTCACGTCAACTCTGGAGAAAACCTTTACGAAGAACGGAAAATACACGGTTTACGCCACAGACTATTACGGAAACAAGACGGTGAAGACCTTTACGATAAAAGACAAGACCAGACCGACCGTTTCCGGCGTCACCAGCGGAAAAACCTATTCTTCGGAAAGAACCCTGTATTTCGAGGATAACTGTGAAGTAAAGAGCGTGAAGTGCTATATTGATGGCGAAAGAGCCATTCTGCCGGATGATTATCTGGAAAACGGCGCGCTGGCTTCGGAATCCGGCGCTTATAAGTTTGTTGTAACGGATGTCAACGGAAATACAAGAACGGTGAATTTCAAAATCAAATAAGTCATACATCATGGTGTTGCTCACAGCTGACACATGAGAAAGAGAAGACCCCCGGCGGCTCCGGTAAGGAGCTGCCGGGGGCTTCCGCATTTTTTGCAGAAAGAGGAAAAACATTGAAAACAAGCGGGGGCTGCGATATAATGAAAATATCTGGAACGTGGATTTTGAGGAGGGAAAAAGAGATGGCCAAATCATCAAACCAGAAACTGAAGATGGCGTACGTCGCCCGGATTTTGCTGGAAAAAACTGACGATGAACACG
>JBJESY010000191.1:0-14801 GCA_051883035.1 Anaerovoracaceae bacterium
AATCGCCACCGTACTGATGACTTCCACATCTCGCAGATCCTTCGCTCGTTTGGCAATGGCTCTGTCGATATCAATAATGGAGCCGCACCCCAACCCAAAATGAAGCCGGTCTCCGTTCTTTACTATGGCTGCTGCCTCATCAGCGGTAATCAGTTTCCTTTTATACTCCGCTGCTAAATCAGATACTCTGTACATCGTTCCTCACCTTTTTTCTTTCTTCATACAACCATATCATATCGGCATGCACTGATAGCAGTTCTGCAATTTGTTTACCCGCCGACTTTGATATATATTTAACAAAAACACAATATTATTTTACTACAATTCACACAAAAATACAACAAAAAAACATGATGTACTGAAAAAAACGCATGTACGATTTGCATGGGCATATTCTTATGATTTTCTTGACGGGCTTTTTCTCATATAGTATAATAATGGAGAAAATTACATATCGACAGAAACAAATTGAAACATTCGTTAATCGCAAACCCAGAGAAATCCGGTGGCGCAAAGCTACAGGGGCTAAACCGAAAGGCATGCCAGCCAGTTGCCGTATTGCTGTACAGATTTTTATTTGTATGGATTTCACTTTATTTGAATTTGCGATCACCTGGAATTGTTTTCAGGTGTTTTTTATTTGAAGGTGTGTTTCAAATAAACGCAAAGGCAGACAGCGCATCCTTCTCTTGGAAGACGCTGTCTGTTTTTCTTTTCTTCGCAAAATCCATTGCCATTTTTTCGGATTCATGGTAATATAATTGTTGTGACTGCGGCAGTTGCAGCACATGGGCGCCACAGAGCAGACCCTACAACTTAATATGTCTCCGTAGTTTAATGGAGACCCCGCAATTTAATATGTCTCCGTAGTTAAATGGATATACGAACCTCGAATTGTCAGCGAAATCAGAGATTTCGGACAATTCTGAGAACCGTGATACTCGCTTCACTCGTATAAACAGTGCTCTTTATCAGAAATGTTGCTTTAGGAGAGCACTCCCAGATGTCCATTTACCCACGGCGACCCTGTAATTTAATATGTCTCCGTAGTTAAATGGATATAACAGTGCTCTCCTAAAGCATCGTTGCCGGTTCGATTCCGGCCGGGGATACCAGCAAAGAATGGGGAATGCAGTAACGGATAACGTTCTATGAACTGCATTCCCCTTTTTTGGCGCATTCTTTTCACTGAAACATTTAAAATATGCCTCCGATGCCACTGACCGGTTGGTTTCTCCGTCATTGGCACCATCGGGCACCAGAATCACCTGCTTCAGGAATAAACGTTCTTTCAGGAACCGGGTGATCTTTTCCCGGTTAATGTTGATATCGTTAATGGTAATCTTCACGATTCCGCAAGCCTTGGCCTCCTTCAGAAGTACGCTGACAAGGGGCCTGGAGATTCCCAGCTTTTTCGCAATCTGGTTCTGATTCATATCCTCTTCATAGTACATGCGCGCCACGGCGATCATGCGCTCTATTTTCTGTTCTTCCGGTATCATGTTCTGCCTCCAAATGCTATCTTAAAACTGAACTTTTCCATATATTACTCGAAAAGCTGACATTTGTCAATTTTTCATGTGGTCACTCAGACCGCTCTCCTTCTGCTTCGGCGTTTTCCGGCCTGGTCACCTGCCAGATGCCGTAAAGAATCAGCAGTGTACCTGCCAGCGACATGGCAGACATGGGCTCATCCAGAAAGAGGATCCCGGCAAAAGCTGCCACAACCGATGTCAGTGTTCCGAATGTAGCCAGGTTCACTACGGGCATTCTGGCTGCTGCATAATTTACCAGAAGTCCTGCTGCCACAGAGCAGAATACACTCAGTATGATCACAGCAACCACGAAGGAAGGCACTTGCAGCGGGGCGAGATATTCGGACAGATTACCGCCGGTTTCCCGAACCGCTGCCATCGTAAACCATACGGCACAGATCAGAATGACGAAATAGGTTCTCTCAAAGGTGGTAAACTCCTCCGCAGATTTTCGATTTGCTATCTTATATACTGCAGAAGTCAGACAGCAGCAGATCAGCAGAAAGACCCCGATTGGCCGGATGATTCCCATCTCTTTTCCGGATATGGTCATCAGTATGACACCTGCCACCGGAAGGATGCAGAACAAAGTCTGCCTGCGGGTGGGATATTCCTTTAGAACAAGCGCTGCCGCCGCCAGTGAGACCACCGGAACCACTGCAAGGATCACACCTGCAAATGTGGCATTGGTATAAACGATGCCAAAGGTCTCAAAATAAAAGTAGATTGGTTCCGCAACTGACAGAAGCAGCAGCGGCATAATCTTCTTTCCGCGAAATGAAACCTTTTCTTTTCCTGACAAAATGAATATATTCAGAAGAAGAAAGGCAAGAATAAACCGTATTGAAAGGTACACCACCACAGGTGCGGTTTTCATCGCGATCCTGGCGAATAAAAAGCTGAATCCCCAGATCACATTTCCTGCTGCAGCTGTAATGATTGGGATTGTTGTTTCATTTTTCACTTTATCACCTGCAAACATTCCTGAAATTGTTTCTTTGTCTTTTCTCATTTTAAATAAATATCAATCCCCGGTCAACAGGAAATGTGTTATAATAGGATGACGAATTGCAGAAAACAGATGGAGGAAATTCCCTTGATTTTACTCAACGCTACAGATATATCCAAATCCTATACCGTAAATCCCCTGCTTTCCAATCTTTCTTACGCCATCAATGAAGGCGACAAGATCGGTCTCATCGGGGTCAACGGCACCGGAAAATCCACATTGCTTCGGATTACGGCGGGTGCAGAGGAACCGGACTCTGGTAAAATCGTTCTGACCGGAGGTGTCCGCATCGGCTACCTGCCGCAGGCGCCGGCATACGATCCCGAGGCCACGGTGCTCGAGCAGGCACTCTCCTATCTGACGGCGGAAACGGCTGCCGAGGGGGATTATAAATGTAAATCCATGCTGAACCAGCTGGGGATCACGGATTTTGAGAAGAAAATGGGCACCCTGTCCGGGGGAGAGCGGAAGCGGGTGGCCATGGCCGGGATTTTTACCAATCCCTGCGACATCCTGATTCTGGATGAGCCCACCAACCATATCGACAGTGGCACCGTGGAATGGCTGGAAAACTATCTGAAAAAATTCCGCGGCGCGATTTTCATGGTTACCCATGACCGGTATTTCCTCGACCGGGTTACCAACGTGATTCTGGAGCTGACAAACGGAAAGCTGTACCGCCATGAAGGCAACTACGAAGTCTATCTGGAAAACCGGGCTGCCCGGGAAGAAATGGCGCTGGCCACGGAACGGAAACGGCGGACCCTGTACCGCAGAGAGCTGGAATGGATGCGCCGCGGTGCTCAGGCCAGAACCACCAAGGCGAAAGGCCGCATCGACCGGTTTCATCAGCTGGAGGAAAGCAAGCTCGTGGTCAATGACGCTGCCCTGGAAATGAAGTCGGTCTCCTCACGGCTCGGGAAAAAGATTATTGAACTGAACCATGTTTCGAAGTCCTTCGATGGCATTCCTGTGATCTCTGACTTCACCTATACCGTGCTGCGAAATGACCGGATCGGCATCATCGGAGAAAACGGCAGCGGCAAATCCACTTTATTGAAAATGATCTGCGGCGAGCTGCAGCCGGACAGCGGCACCGTGGAAATCGGCGACACGGTGAAGATCGGCTACTTTTCCCAGGAAAACGAGCACATGGATAAGTCCCGCCGGGTCATTGAATATATCACCAACATTGCTCATAATGTGAAGACAGAAGACGGCTATATCAGCGCATCGCAGATGCTGGAGCGTTTCCTGTTTCCGCCCCACATGCATTCCATCCCTGTGGGACGGCTTTCCGGCGGAGAGCAGCGGCGGCTCTATCTTCTGGGGATTCTCATGGGCGCACCCAATGTACTCCTTCTGGACGAGCCCACCAATGATCTGGACATCGATACCCTGTGCATTCTGGAAGATTATCTGGATTCTTTTGCCGGAGCTGTCATCGCCGTATCCCATGACCGTCACTTCATCGACCGGATTGCAGTGCGGACCTTCGTTTATGAGGAAGCTGGCCGCATTGCCCACTATCCGGGCGGCTATACCGACTGGGCTGAGCGGAGAGACGCCAGGCTGGCTGTGAAAGCTTCGTCCGGATCTGCCGACGAACGAAAAGAAAAAGATGCCCGGAAAAAAGCCGGGACGGAGGATTTTGCAAAGAAAAAACTGAAATTTACGTATAAAGAACAGCGTGAATTCGAAACCATCGATGAGGAGATTGCTGCCCTGGAAGAGGCGTTGGCTGATGTGGACTCTCAGATGAACAGTGCCGGCAGCGACTACGGCCGGCTGCAGGAACTGACGGCAAAGCGGGAGGAGCTTTCCGCCTCTCTGGACGAAAAGATGGAGCGCTGGGTCTATCTCAACGATCTGGCGGAAAAAATTGAAGCGCAAAAGAAATAGGGCTGCATTTCTGCAGCCTTTTTTTCGTCATTTCTACTGGTAGCACCGCTCTCTTTCGATGCAGACATAGTAGAAGCTTTCATTGTCTTCATTGGTCGATCCCTGTACGGCAACGGTGATTAATTCTGTATAGCCGCTGCCCTGGATGGAGTTCTGTTCTATCAGCACATATTCATCCTGTGTTTTTTTCGCATTTCCGTAAGCGATCTCCACTGCCTTCTCCAGACGGCTTTCGGAGAGGGTAATGCCCATGGTATCCTTTACCGTCGAGCGGATGGTTCCCAGATTGCTGCTGTTAATCTCCGTAAAGTTCTCGGTATAGTAGCGCAGATACTGATAATATTTCCCGTTGGTCTGCAGATGGTATACGCCGCCTTCCAGATAACGGGATTCCATTTCCCCGTTCTCCATGGCCGCTGCCAGAACCAGATCATCGATTTCAGCATCTTCCTCCGGCTCATAACTGCTGAACACATCATAGGTACCGTTCAGTGAAGCGGAAATGCCCTGATTCATTCTGGTTTCCAGATCGGATGCCAGACTTTCCAGATTGCTGTAATTCATCTTTTCCAGCATGACAGCCATGCCCAGCTTCTCACTGGCAGAAAATCCGAAGTCGAAGGTCGCTTCCATCTCTTCCGCTGCATAATCACTGTCATCAATATCGCTGGTATCTTCATTTACTTTTTCATTGTAGCTTGCTTCTTTTACATCTGCTTCGTCGATGGTGCCTGCCTCATCCTCTGAGGAGTTCTGGCCGGTTTCATCGGAAACAGATGTACCATCGCCATCCTGCGGCTGGTCTGTATCATCCTTGCCGCCGCAGCCAAACGCTGCAAAGGTCAGCAGAAAAATCAGCAGAAGCGCTGTTGCTTTTTTCATCCGAATATTTTTCATGGGAATAATCTCCTTATCTTCTTTTGTTTTTTCATGCTCTGAGTATACCATAAAACCATGTGGTTTTGGTGAAATAATTGCGGACTTTTACTTCTCCCGTCGGCATCCCAGTTCCCAGATGGCATCTGCCAGTGCATCTATATCTGACGGGCAATTGTACGGCCCCACGCTGACCCGTACTGCCCCCTGGTTCCAGGTTCCGATGGTCTTATGGGCCGGGCCTGCGCAGTGAAACCCGCCCCGGACTGCAATCCCGTACCGGCTGCTGAGAAGATCTGTTACCTCTTCCGCCGAATAGCCATCCAGATTGAACAGTGTAATCCCCGTTTTTCGCGAAGGCTCCGGCCCGTACATCCTTACAAACGGCATCTCCGCCAGCCGTTCCTCCAACCTGCAGATCAGTTCCTCTTCATAACAGCCGATCACTTCTACTCCGATTTTCTGCACATACGCCGCAGAGTACCCCAGACCGATGATGGCTGGTGCATTGACGGTCCCCGCCTCGAACCCGTCCGGATATTCACAGGGCTGCACTCTGCTTTTGGATTCCGTCCCCGTTCCTCCCTGCAGCAGAGGCCGCAGCTTTACCCCTTCCCTGACATAAAGACCGCCCGTTCCCTGGGGTCCCAGAAGGCCTTTATGACCGGGAAAGGCCAGCAGATCCGCATGGAGTTTTCTCACATCCAGATCCATACTGCCTGCACCCTGGGCCCCGTCCACCAGGAAAAGGATTCCTTTTCGCCTGCAGAGATTTCCGATCTCCTCCAGCGGCATCTTCGTTCCGGTCACATTGGAGGCAGCCGTGACCGCAACCATTCGTGTATTGGACCGCAGCGCCTTCTCCACATCACAGCCCCGCAGAAATCCCTCCCGGTCCGCCTGCACCACCGTCTGGGAAATACCCTTCCGCTCCAGAAATTTCAGAGGGCGCAGCACGGAATTGTGCTCCATGGATGTGGTCACCACGTGATCCCCTCCCTCCAGTACGCCCCGGATTGCCATGTTCAAAGCCTCCGTTGTATTCTTGGTAAACAGCAGCCGGGAACCGTCCTCGATATGGAAGAGCTGTGCCACCGCCTGCCGCGCATGGTAAACTTCTTCTCCCGTTTTCAGAGACATCTGATGGCCGGAACGCCCGGGATTGCCGCAGTACTGCAGCATACATTCCTCCATTGCCAGAGCCATGCCCCTCGGCTTAGGAAATGAGGTGGCCCCGTTATCAAGATAAATCATCGCGTACCCCCTGAAAGGAAAAATAGAGGGCATTCCTGCCCTCTACATACTATGCGGCTCCCCGCAAAATATTTCCTCCCGGTTTTTCGTGCCGGCCCTTGCTCTTTTCATTTCCCGCGGCTGTTTTCACTCATCGTGGCTGATCAGACCGCTTCCGCTGATAGGAATGGCTTCCCCGCCCAGCAGAGGTTTACTGTGGAGCAGTGCTTTGAACACATCCTTGAAGCGAGCCAGCATTTCCCGCAATTCACGGTATGTGGTACCGAAATAATCTCTCTGGTCGGAGGCCACGCCGCATACCGTAAGTCCCAACTTCTTTCCGATATACAGCGATCTGTACTGATGATATTCCTGGGTCACCACGATGACCCGCTCTGCACCGAAAATACTCCCTGCCCGGTACATGGAATCATAGGTGCTGAAACCGGCATGATCGCAGAAGATATCCTCCGCAGGAACTCCTGCTTCCTTCGCATAGTTCAGCATCACATGAATCTCATTATATTCCACCTGCCCGTTATCTCCGCTGAGAAGGAGTTTCGGTGCGATACCCAGGCGGTACAGCTCAATTCCCACATCCAGCCGGTCCTTCAGCATAGGACTGGGGGTCTCCTCGTCTTTGATTCCGGCACCCAGCACCAGGATGCAGTCCGCATCGAAATCTGCAAGCTGCTGCTGCGTCACCTGATTAAAGGATACTTCACCGGTAACAATGCAGGCGATGTCTTCCGCTGTGCTGCGCTTCACGCTGCTGCTGACACAGAAAACAATCAAAACAGCCAGAATTCCTATAATAAACAGAACCAGAAATACTCTGAGAAAAAATCGCTTAATCCCCTGCATTGGCTTCCCATTCCTCTCTGATGATGGAGAACATCAGGTTGTCCCTGTCCGTTCCGTCATAAATGTGATACCCCTTCCGCTGGCGGCCTTCATACTGAAACCCGCACTTTTCAATGACACGCTGAGACCGTCGGTTTTCCGGTCCGGTGCAGATCGCCAGAACCACCAGCCCCAGTTCATCGAATGCATAATCAATGACTGCACGGGCGGCCTCTGTCATGTATCCCTTTCCCCAGCTTTCTTCCGCCAGAGAATATCCCATCTCCATACTCTTTACGTCTTCTCTCCGGCGGTCCGGCTCCAGACCAATACTACCGATGACCTTGCCGGTTTCCTTATCCCGGATGGACCAGACTTCATGGGGCAGAAACAGCTCTTCTATAATTTTTTTCGATTCCTCGCGGCTTTCATGGGGCTTCCAACCTGCGTTGGGTCCTACGTTTGGATTCTTCGCATAGGCATACAGACCGTCGATATCCTCATCCGACAGGGTCCACCCGTTCAGAAGCAGTCTTTCTGTTTCCAGTGTTTTCATAGTTTTTCCACCTCCCCGGACTTATAACCGAACATACAGATAAACAGGCACAGTGCCACACTCCCCAGCAGAGGATCTACCGGAGACCATACCAGATTGCTGAAAAGCATCACCGCAGGGCCGCATACCATGGAAGCCAGCACTGGCCCTTTGCGGAATCTTCCCTTGCAGAACAGGGCCAGCGTCAGCGGGATGAATACCACCGTGCCGCGAAGTCCCATGGACAGGAATCCCAGGTCGTTGATCAGGGCCCCCGGAATCATGACAGCCACCAGACCTGCAAACGACAATACACCCAGAATGCAGAGGCGCATAGCCACAATATGGGCTTTTCCGTGGTGCAGCGATGGTGCAAGCCGACCGGCGATATCCCGGATAAAAATGGTGGATACGCCCAGGGCCAGTCCGCCGCCTCCTGTGACCACCGTAATGAGAAGGGCGCCCAGTCCGATGCCTCCCACCACCGGCGGCAGGTTGTCCAGAAGAAACATCGGGAAGGCTTCTGCCGGATTGGAAAGGTCGGTTCCCCGCATGAACAGCCCTACCACCATACCGGTGAATCCCACAGGGATGCAGATCATGCAGCTGATCAGAGCCGCCTTTTTCGCGATATGATAATTTTTTGCAGACCAGACGGCCTGTGCATAGGTCTGGGTAGACAACACGCCAAGGATGGCAGACATACAGTTGGACAGGTCTCTGCCCACGCCCCGGCTGAACAGATCCGAAAGATGAAGTTCCAGCGTCCCGCCCAGTGCTACCGGCCCGCCGGATTTCACGAAACAGAGAATCACGCAGACGGCGGAGGTCAGAAGCAGCAGTGCCACTTTCACGATACCGCCCATTTCGGCACCCCATGCACCGCCGAATACCACATAACAGCACATGAGCAGAACGGACAGGACGGCACCAATCCAGAGCGGAACACCGGTGAGGGCCATCATCAGCGCACTGGAGGCTACCACATTGGATATGATGCTGACCAGGATTCCGATGGAACAGAGAATGGATCCCAGATATTCCGCCGTTTCCCCGTACTCCTTCCGGATTACCTCCAGAAGGGTCACATCACGCCGCCTGCGGAGCGGCGCCACGTAGATCAGGCACAGGACCAGGGCGCCCAGTCCGGCTCCCACGGTAAACCAGACTGCCGATAGTCCATAGGTGTAGGACAGCTGTGCGGTTCCGATGGTACACTGCCCGCCGATCAGAGACCCCAGCAGCAGACCGCTTACCATAAAAATCGAGCCTTTACCTCCTCCCGTATCAAAATCGGCGGCATTCTTCACCTTGTTTGACGAGTAAATCCCTACGCCGATGAGTATAGAGAGTGCAATGACGATACCGATAAAATGTCCTGTTTCCATTTCCTTCTTTTCCTGCTTTCCTGCTGCGTTTCCTGTTTTTTCGTACAACGCCTATTCCGTTGTACTTAATATTTCATTGCTCTTGGTTTCAATCTGGCTCACCTTCATATTCGGTGCATCCTCCGGATCCACATCTTCCAGAAGTCCCAGTACGTTTTTCCCCAGATAGATGGTGGACAGTTCCTTTCCATCCAGTGTGACCTTACTGTACTGGTTGAAGTTTTCGCCTTTGATATAGTATTTCTCACCGATTTTCACCACGTCGGTGATCTTTATGGTATTTACGCCCATCTTCAGGTTCGATGCCTCAAACGGATTGGTCCCGCCATAGATGTAGTTTTTTCCATAAAGCATGTCATATCCCAGTGCCTTCAGATCCTGCAGATAGGTTTCGCTGTTTCTGTGGTTCAGCTGATAGGTGAAGGTGGTACCCACTTCCATACCGATCTGATCCATCACATGGGCCGCCAGCTGGTACGCATGCAAATCCTCGTCATCCTTCGGCAGATCGAAGTTGGACCAGATGATATATTCCGTACCGTAAAGATTGCGATTCTTCAGATCCCCTTCTTCCACTTCGATGGCCGGAATGTGGTCTCCATACATGACCAGAACCACCGGTTCCTCGTACTCTGCCAGGGTATCGGTCAGTTCTTTGATAAACTGATCCATCTCATAGATCTGGTTGATATAGTATTCCCACTTCCACTTCAGTTCCTCCGACGGTGCCTCCAGCACCTGAATGGCCGGATTCTGAAGGACCTGCTCTGTAGGATACTTGCCGTGTCCCTGCACGGAAATCGTATAGATCATATCCCGGCTTTCCGTAGATTTGAGGGCGTCCGTGATGCATTCCGTCAGCACCCGGTCCTTGGCCCAGTTCCTCGGTGTCTTCACCACGTTGTTCATATATTCAATACTGGTAAAGGTATCGAACCCGATATTGGCAAACACCGAGTTCCGGTTATAAAACACAGCCCGGTGGTTGTGAATGGCATGGGTGCTGTAGCCCAGACTCTTCAGATCGAAAGCCAGGCTTTCGGCAGGCTTGTCCTTCAGTACCGCCTTATACGGATATTCTCCCGGTCCGAAGAACTTCACCGACAGCCCGGTGAGCACCTCGAATTCTACGTTGGCCGTTCCCGCTCCGCAGGCCGGAACCGTCAGTTCCCCGCTGGAATACTCTTCTGCCAGCGCCCGGAAGTTGGGACAGGCATCCCCGGACAGTTTGAGATATTCCACCGTAGACGGATCGATGAAAGACTCCAGCTGCAGGAACAGTATATTCGGATACTCTTCATCCACATCCTTATCCTCCAGGAGCATGACGCCGTCTTCACCCAGTTCATCCTCATTGAATATCTTTTTGATCGTTTTCTCGTTATAGCCGGACGGTTTACTGATCCCTGTATTGAGCCATGTGTTGATGAAGCAGTATACCACGCCGTAATCCCGGTATGCATACGCCAGGTTTCCGAAGAAGGTTTCCACCTTGCCGATTTTCACCATAAACGAAGTGGCTCCGAAGCACATGGCAGTCATCAGAATCACCACAATCAGATTTCGTTTCCACTTGAGAATCCCCTTCTTTTTCGGCCCTTTGACAAACAGCAGAACCAGCCCTGCCAACGCCAGCAGGATCCCAGCCCCAATGAGAACAATCTCTGTCTTCGACAGATATGAGGTTACAATGGTTGCTCCGTCCTCCAGATTGCTCAGATCCTTCACGGTAAACGGCGTCATGCGCTGGGTCAGAATCACGCCGTTGGTGATGCCGATGGCCAGCCAGAAGATGCTGATGATAGTAAACACGAAGGTTCGCCGACGAAACACCGATGCCACCAGAAGCGTGCTGAAAACCAGCAGTGCGTTATAGCAGAAGATCATCGGATGCCCTGCCATGAACTGCAAGCCTCCCCATATGGATGTGGTCGGATACCTGCCAAGTGTTTCAATGATCAGATTCAGAAACAGTGCCCAGATCACCGCAAAGGCAAAGCTGTTGTGTATAAATTTCTCGAAAAAAGCATGCCGGTTCATGGTCTCCACTTCGTGGATGGTCTGTTCAATCTGCCGGTCCAGCTTCTCAAACTTATCGAATTTCTCCATTCTTTACTCCCCTTTTTGCTTTCGTGCTTTCTAATCTCATCCCAGTCTTTTTTTCAGTGCATTGGACAATGCCGCAAACTCATGCAGATCCAGCGTCTCTGCACGCCTGCTGCTGTCAATGCCGCAGGCCGCCAGAACTTCTGCTGCCAGTTCCTTCCCCACACCGTCCATTCCTGTCAGGGAATTGGCCAGCGTTTTTCTTCTCTGCCCGAATCCGGCTTTGATACATGCCATAAACAGATTGTGATCTGCAACCTCTACCGGTTTTTCCTTCCGCACCGTCAGCTTCAGCACGGCCGAATCCACATTGGGCTGCGGAATAAACACATCCCTCGGCACCCTGGTCACAATCTCCGGCTGGCAGTAATACTGCACTGCAGCGGAAATCGCACCATACGTCTTCTTCCCCGGAGAAGATTGAATCCGATCCGCAACCTCCTTCTGCATCATCACGGTAATACTTTCGGCTTCTACCCCGTCCTCCAGCAGTTTCATGATGATCGGCGTCGTAATATAGTACGGGAGATTTCCCAGAATTTTCACCTGCCGGATTCCCTGTTTTTTCTCTTCCGCAATCAGTTTGTTCACATCGGTCTTCAGAATATCCTGATTCAGGATCTCCACATTCGGACAATCGGCCAGCGTTTCCGCCAGAATCGGCAGCAGCTTCTTGTCGATTTCCACAGCAATTACTTTTTTCGCCTTTTGTGCTGCTTCCCATGTGATGACCCCAAGCCCCGGTCCGATTTCAATCACCAGATCCTCCGGACCGATATCTGCCCCCGCAATAATCTGATCGATGATGGCTTTATCGGTCAGAAAATTCTGCCCCAGGCTTTTGGTCGTATGAAAGCCGTAGCGCTTTCTGATGTCGTTCACCGTAGATGGTGCATATAATTTCATTCTATTTTCCCGCCTCTGTTTCTTTTCGTTTCTTTTCAAAATCCTCTCGGCTGATGTGAAACTGGTTCAGCTTTTTCAGGAACGTCCTGCCGTTTCCGTAGCCGATGCCCAGGGCTGCGCCCAAGGCTTGCCTTCGCTCTCTGGAATCGCTGCGGCCAAGGAGCCCCGCTTCATACATGTCTTCTTCCGTGAAGACTTCCTCCTCACAGGGTTCTGTATAATGGGCCATGGAAATGGCTGCGGCAATATCTTCCGGGCTGGCATTTTCGATACCGATATCCCCTTTTTTCTCTGCAGCTTTTCTGGTGAGAAAGGCCTGCCGGCTGTCGGGGAACCGCTCTGTCAGCTTTCTGCGAATTTCCTCTCCACTGTGATCCGGATCGGTGAATATGATTAGCCCCTTCTCCTCATATGCTTTTTCCAGCAGATCCCAAGTTTCTTTCCGAATTCCAAAGCCGTGGGTTTCGATGGTCATACCGTCAATGGCACGCAGCACTGCATTGGTGTCGTCTCTGCCTTCTACGACGATGACCTCCTGTATCTTAATCTTATCCATCGTTATTCTTCGCTCTCTTTTTCTTCCTCCTGCTTCAGCTGGAAATCGTCAGGGAAATAAAAGACCAGTTCGTTGGGACGGATCAGCTTCAGCTCGCGCCGTGCTTTTTCTTCAATATATTCATCCGTATTGACGTTTTCCAGTTCCACCGTCAGTTCTTCCTTCATCTGTTCCAGCTTCTGATTTTCCTTCTGTAAATCCGCTTCCCGTGCTTTCAGGTCGTAGATGTTCTTCACGGAGATTCCCACAACAAGCAGAAATACAACGCAGACTGCCAGACCAATGACTCTGACCCAGCTGACCCTGCGTTTCTTTTTATTTCCGCTTTCTGCGGTATCGGTATCTGTTCTTTTTTCTTCCTGCGGCTTGCGGGTGCTTTTTTTCTTCTGCCGCTCCTGCTGTGCGGTGGTGATATCCAGTACCCGGTGATTCTTCTCGAATTCCCGCAGCCGGCTTCCTTTCTTTGCCATACTCGTTTTCCCCTTCTTTCGTATACACTTGTTTCTTCCAGACCCAGAGTCCTGCAAAAAAACTCAAAATACCCTGCAGCGTCAGTTTTCCCCCGCTGCTGTAATACAAAAATATGCTGCTGCACCAGCCGATCAGCAGGAAGCCTGCCACTTCCAGCATTCCCGCCAGAATACCTCTGACCCTGTGCTTTGGCGGAACGCCGGGAGAATCTGTTTTGCGAAGGCATCCTGCCATCCCTGAAAAAAACTCGTACACCAGTCCTGCGGCCATACCGCCGCAGGCCATAAGCCCCATGGCGCCAAGCTGCTCCCGGATCAGTTCTGTCATTTCTGACCGGCCCTTCCGAACAGTCTCTTCTTTTCCCTGGGTTTTCGATCCGTATAGCTCAGAGAAATGATCTCGCCGGTCACCACTAAAAGCCCCTGCTCCAGATCCAGTTTTTCAATATTCAGCTTCTCCCCGGTGATTTCCAGACCGCCTTCTTTCAGATTCGCCCAAAGCGTGGCTTCGTCAAAGGCGTCCACGTCTGCTACCATTGTGATGGTCATCCGCTGTCTGTTATCGATGGTAATATGATGATTTTCCATATACGTCCTCCTGTTCCGCACTTCTGCAGCCTGAAATGTCGCAGAATGTCTGGTAAGAGTATATGGAAAAGCAGGCCAGTTCAGAACTGACCTGCATCAGGTGTTATACGTAGTTGGACGGGTTCACGTTTACGCCGTTTTTCTTGATTTCGAAGTGGCAGTGCGGTCCCGTGCTCCTGCCTGTATTTCCGACCAGTGCGATGGTTTCGCCCTGGAACACTTTCTGTCCCACACCGACATTCAGCTGACTGCAGTGTGCGTACAGGGTGGTAAATCCGCCGCCGTGATCGATGATGACGGTATATCCGTAGCTGTAATACCATCCGGCATAGGTTACGGTTCCGCCGTCGGCTGCATGAATCGGTGTACCGACGCTGCAGGATAAGTCAATACCATAGTGCATACGTCCCCAGCGATAGCCGTATCCGGAGTAAACTGCCACGTTGACCGGACGGATAAAGGTTCCGGTTCCTTTTTTCGGCGGCACTTTCTTCGTACCCTTGACCACAATCTTGCTAACCGGCTCCGTGATGACCTTTTCTTTCAGGACTTCCTTCTCCACGATCTTTCCGTTATGCCGCGTAATTCTGGCCGTAATTCTGGCTTTTCCGTTTTTCCCGGCCCGGGTTACATACTCTTCGCCTTCATAGTAGCTGGCAGATTCCTTATATTCCGTTTCGTATTTTATTTTTTCCGCATAGGTGGAGACTTCTATGGTTTCTACCGTCAGCAGCGGAACTTCCTGTGAGATGACGAATTTATCGCCCACATGAAGGGTATCATTCTCATCCAGCCCTTCATTCATGGACTGCAGCTCCTTCAGGCTGACTTCCAGCTTTTCGCAGATACCGGAC
>JBJESY010000192.1:0-2739 GCA_051883035.1 Anaerovoracaceae bacterium
CTATAATGCTTTCCTTGATCCAATGACTGCTTGGAAGGGCATCCAGGAATCCCGGAAGACGAAAGTCCACTTCGCATGCCGGGAACTGATAAACCAGTTTCTGAAAGATTTTATCGAAACCTTCTTCGTTCAGCTTCTGGCAGTTAACGGGCAGAACCGGAACGCTGTATTTTGCTTCCAGTTCTTCCGCAAGCGTTCTGGCAGAGGAAGACTGTGGTTCGATGGAATTCAAAACAACCACAAACGGCTTTCTGAGCTGTTTCAGCTGCTGGACCGTCCGTTCCTCTGCCTCAATATAGTTTTTTCTTGGAAGCTCACCGATGGTTCCGTCGGTGGTCACCACCAGGCCCACCACGGAATGGTCCGTAATGACTTTCTCTGTACCGATTTCCGCTGCTGCACTGAACGGAATCTTCTCTTCAGACCATGGGGTTGCGACCATCCGCTCTTTCCCCTCTTCTTCATGTCCCAGCACGCCGGGAATCAGGTAACCGACGCAATCCACCAGCCGTACGGAAAAAACCGCGCCGCTCCGGGTCGACACGCTGACCGCTTCCGGAGGAATAAACTTAGGCTCGGTGGTGGTAATGGTTTTTCCCTCGCCGCTCTGAGGCATCTCATCCATCACTCTGTTTTTTTCGTACGGATTGGTCATGTTCGGAAAGACCATCACGTCCATAAACCGGCGAATCAGGGTTGATTTTCCCGTCCGTACCGGCCCCACAACGCCGATGTAGATATTCCCGTCCGCACGCCGGCTGATATCCTGATATATGCTTGTATTTGTCATAGTATCCCTCCGTGAAACCACTCTTTATTCCAAATATATGTATCGATACAGGGATTATGACAGAAAGCGTCCGGCAGAAAGTCATGAAAAAACCGGGCTCCATGAGCCCGGTTGCGTATTTTCATTTTTGACGGTTTACACCTCTATGTTTTCCAGCCGCTTCAGGTACTGTTCTCTCTGGCGCAGCAGTTCTGCATCATAGGTCACGTCGCCGCCCTTATGGAGCTCACGTACATAACCGTGATGGTTGCCCAGAATGGACTTGTCCTTGTGGCTGAGGATCAGCAAGGCGATGTTGGAGCACTGGTCCGCAATACGTTCCAGATTGGTCAGCAGATCGATAAACATCATACCGCTGGTAGTACTGCAGTTACCGGCCTTCAGACGCTCGATATGACGGTCTTTCAGGGTTACAACCATATCATCGATGACTTCTTCCAGAGGCTCGATCCGCTTCGCTTCCTCATAGGACATGGCCCCAAAAGCGTTCACCGTGATATCTGTGATTGCCAGTACCGCATCCCGAACTACCTTAAGCTCCTCACTGGCTTCCGGCGTAAAGATGATTTTTTCATCTTCAATGGTCTGTGCCGCTTCCATGATATTGACCGCATGGTCGCCGATTCGCTCGAAATTGGTGCTTCCCTGCATCAGAATGTTAATATACTGGTTATCGCTGTCCGTTTCCACATATTTGGACAGATTTACCAGATAGGTATCCATCTGGTCTGTAAACTGGTCCAGATTATCTTCGTTTTCATTAATCACATCGACTCTGCCCGGGTCAAACCGCATCAACAGAATACAGCTTCTCTTCAGATTCTTCAGTGCAACCTCGCCCATGTGGCCGATGGCCTTATTGGACTCGCCAAGAGCCATGGCAGGCACTTCATACAGCTTGGTATCCGGTACTCTCAGATCCGCTCTGTCTTCTGCATCCTGCGGATCCGGCTTCACGATAGCCAGTGACAGCTTTACCAGCACGCCGGCAAACGGAATCAGTGCCACTGCAGTCAGCAGGTTGAACAGGGTCTGGAAGTTTGCAATGCCGCCGCTGTCTACCACGCTGCCCCACAGACTCGGGAAACCTCCCATCATCTTTATGAGGGACATGACAATCATGAATGCGATGGTACCGATCACGTTGAAGGCAATGTGGACGATACCGGTTCTTTTCGCATCTTTTGAAGAACCAATGGAGCAGACCATGGCGGTGGTCACGCAGGTTCCCAGGTTGATACCCATGATCATCGGATAGACCAGATTGAAGGTCATAGCACCCGTCACGGACAGCGCCTGAATCATACCAACCATGGCGGAGGAACTCTGGACGATCACGGTCATCACCAGACCCACCAGCAGTGCCAGAATCGGCTGATCGCCGAATCGCTGCATGAGATCCAGGAACTCCGGAGATTCCGAAAGCGGTTCTACGGCAGCGGTCATGTTCATTAGACCGGAGAACAGAATACCGAAACCCATGCAGATTTCACCCGGCGTATTGCTCTTCGAGGATTTGACAAACATGATCAGGATGATACCTGCGATCATGGCCACCGGCGCCAGTGTGGAAGGCTTAAAGAACTCCAGAATCATGCTGCCGCCGGAATCGATGTCCATCAGACGGATGATCTGTGCGGTTACCGTCGTTCCGATATTGGCACCCATAACGATGCTGGTGGCCTGCTTCAGGTTGAGAATCCCGGCACTGATCAGACCTACTGTAAGTACGATGGTCGCCGTGGAACTTTGAATGACGGCTGTTACCAGCATACCGGTTATCACACCGAATACAATGTTCTGGGTGGCTTTTCCCAGAACGGTTTTCAGGGCGGAACCTGATGCGTTTTTCAGTCCGTCTCCCATGACTTCCATGCCGTACAGGAACATGGCCAGTCCACCCAGCAGGGTGATGACAGAAAAAATATCCATTTTCTACTTCCTTTCTT
>JBJESY010000193.1:0-2723 GCA_051883035.1 Anaerovoracaceae bacterium
GACATCCGTCTGAACAGTCAGATGGAGGAGCGGCATATCCGGCAGTTCTGCCGGCTTGGCGCAGAGGAAGCCAGATTTGTGGAAGAAACCGTCCAGAGGTATCACCTCAGCACACGAAAATATATGAAGCTGATCCGGGTGGCGAGAACTGCAGCAGATATGGCAGGCTGCGGAGAAATCTCCCTCTACCATCTGGCAGCAGCCTTTCGTTATCTTCTGCCTTGCACGGAAAAATGAGGTGCATACCATGGCAGAAAAAATCATAGAAATCAAAAAGGGAGACAAACTGTTTCCAGAGGCACTGAAAACGGTAGTGCCTGCAGTAAAGCAGCTGTACTGCATCGGAGATCTGACACTTCTTGACACAAAGATGGCAGCAGTGGCTGGTTCAAGGAAATGCAGTGAATATGGGAAAAAGACGGCTATGGCTATCGGCAGTGCTCTGGGCAGGGCAGGGATTACCGTAGTCAGCGGCATGGCGAAAGGAATTGATAATTTCGGCCATCAGGGGGTGCTCCGAAGCGGAGGACATGCGGTGGCTGTCCTGGGCTGTGGGGTGGACGTATGTTATCCTGCCGACAACCGAAAACTGTATGAGCGTCTTGCAGACGAAGGACTGATTCTTTCGGAATATCCGCCGGGTACCCGGCCCATGCCGTATATGTTTCCGCAGCGAAACCGGATCATAGCCGGTCTGGCAGAAGCAGTCTGCATCGTGGAAGCAGGTACCGGCAGCGGTGCACTGATTACCGCAGAACTGGCAGCAGACATGGGAAAGCCGGTCTATGCGGTGCCGGGGAATATCACCAGTCCGTGGAGTCTGGGAACCAACCGGCTCATTGCAGACGGGGCGCTGCCCTTAGTTGTGGTGGAAGACCTGGTCCGGGAACTGGGCGGCATCTCTGTGGCAGAAGAAGGCAGCAGAGATGACCTGTCGGAAACGGAACGAAACGTCCTTCAGGTTCTGGAACAACAGGGAGAAGTCACACTGGACTTTCTATGCCGGACTCTGTCGGTCAGTCCGGTGGATATGAACGGTATCATCATGATTCTGGAAATGAAAGGGTATGTGGCTGTCAACTTTGGAAAAATTTTTATTGCAAAATTTTGAAAAAGGCAGTATTATATTTGTTCATAAGAGAATTTACGGCTTCAGAAGACCGAAAAAACCGTTTTTTGGAGCCGTAATACCCGAAAAGGGATATTTCAGGAGGAAGAATGGCAACAGCGAAAACTTCGAAAACGGCGAAAGCCGCGAAAAAAACACTGGTAATCGTGGAGTCGCCGTCCAAGGCGAAAACCATTGGAAAATATCTGGGCTCATCCTATAAAGTGGTGGCATCTGTGGGCCACGTACGGGATCTGCCGAAAAGCAAGCTGGGGATTGATCTTGAGAATGATTTCGAACCGCAGTATATTGCCATCCGTGGAAAGGGTGATCTGATCAAGGAACTGAAAAAGGAAGCGAAGCAGGCAGGAAAAATATATCTGGCAACCGACCCGGACCGGGAAGGAGAAGCCATTTCCTGGCATCTTGCGTTCCTTCTGGGCATCGATCCGCAGACGCCATGCCGCATCGTTTTTCATGAAATTACGAAGGATGCCATTAAGAATGCAGTGAAGCATCCCCGGCCTATCGACCTGAAGCTGGTTGATGCGCAGCAGGCAAGGCGCGTGCTGGACCGGCTGGTGGGATATCAGATCAGTCCGCTGCTGTGGAGAAAGATCCGTAGAGGATTGTCTGCAGGCCGTGTCCAGTCTGCTGCACTGAAAATCATCTGCGACAGAGAAAAACAGATCCAGGATTTCGTGCCGAAAGAATACTGGAATATCGGCGCAATTTTTCAGAAAGAAAAGAAATTCACAGCCAGACTGGCAGAGTGGAAAGGAAAAAAGCTGGTGGTGGAAAACGGTCAGCAGGCAGAGAATATCATTGCAGACCTGAAGGCCGGACAGTTCACGGTAGACTCCATCACGAAAAAAGAACGGAGCAGAAAGCCTTTTGCCCCGTTTACCACCAGCAGTCTGCAGCAGGATGCCTCCAACAAGCTGGGATTTACCACGAAGAAATCCATGATGGTTGCCCAGCAGCTGTATGAGGGTGTGGAAGTCAAGGGTCATGGAACCGTGGGTCTGGTGACCTATATCCGAACGGACTCCGTCCGTATCTCCGATGAAGCAAAAGCCGCCGCCAGATCCTATATTCAGGATCACTTCGGCCAGAACTATATCGGAAACAACGTGTTTTCTAATAAAAAGAAAGATATTCAGGATGCCCATGAGGCAATCCGCCCAAGTAATATCGCCCTGGATCCGGAGTCCATCAAAGACTCTCTGACCAAAGATCAGTACAGCCTGTACCGTCTCATCTGGACCCGTTTTCTGGCCAGCCAGATGGCAGCGGCTGTATTCGACAGCATGCAGGTGGGGATTCGAAACGGGGATTACCTGTTGAAAGCCAGTGGCTCCAAGCTGCTTTTCGACGGCTTCCAGAAAGTCTATAATCCAAACATGGATGAAGATAAGGATTCTTTCCTGCCGCCGCTGAAGGAAGGCGAAGTGCTGAAGGCACAGAAAATCACTTCCGAGCAGAAGTTTACAGAACCACCTTCGAGATTTACTGAAGCCAGCCTGGTAAAGGATCTGGAAGAAAAGAATATCGGCCGACCAAGTACCTATGCGCCAATTATCGCCACCCTTCTGGAAAGAAAGTATGTGGTGCG
>JBJESY010000194.1:0-2718 GCA_051883035.1 Anaerovoracaceae bacterium
CGAATCATATTGTTCAGCTGCAAAGTGACCTGGTCGGCATTTTCCACGCCCACGATGCTTCCATCATTACTGACGCCAATATAAAGAGTTCCACCTTTTGTATTGGCAAACGCAATCACTTCCTTGCAGATGTCTCCCACAATCTCAGCTTTGAGTTCGACAACTTCGCTTTCGAAAAAAAACATAATGCAGCGCCTCCTTTTCTTAGTTGTCATTATAATCATTCTTGTCTTTCTTGTCAATTTCTAATCACATGACAAAAAGCATTTTTATAATACCCTAAATGAATTCCGAGCAAGGCTTATTTCATTGTTTATGCAATGCAATTTTTGAGCTGCTCTCTGCTGCAAAAAACACACGCTGTTGGAGGTAAACCCAGTCGGAAGCACTTTTAATATACAGAATTCAATCCCACACAAATCCCAAAAGACGAAAGTATCTCTTGAAGTGAACAGGGCAAAAGAGTTCTAAAGAGGAACTGTTCAAGTGTCGAAAAACGTCAAACAGGGTGTACATTGTGCCTGCAATTTTACCCTTACCAAAAGAACTCATTTGGCGTCCCCTTTGCCTTGCGGAAAAGTCCGTTTCTTCGTCAGCAACCAGCACAGCGGTACCAGATACATGTAGACCGCATATGGCATGGCTTCAGCCCCTACTCCGAAGAAGGAGGTCGGTACGGTCCAGCCGATGGTCCACGGAATGAAGCATGCCAGCAGGATCACGGAGTTTTCCATGTCAAGCGCCAGTTCCTCCCGGCTGCCGCCTCCGTCCAGATACGGCTTCTCCAGCAGATTCGAGCACATCAGCGTGGAAATGGTCTGATTGCAGAAGACCGACGCAACCCCCAGACTCATGAGAATCATCACAGGGAACCGGCCGATCCGCACGCAGGCAGCAGCCAGTTTTTCCTGCAGGCTTTCCAGCATGGCAGTGCCTTTGAATATGCCGGAATATGCACTGGAAATCAGCAGAATGACGATGATCTCCGCCATGGACCAAAGCCCTCCGCCCTCCAGCAGACCCACCAGGCCCAAGGATGCGGGATGATAGCCCAGCAGACAGATTTTGAGAATTTCAGGAAGAGAAAAACCGCCGATTGCCCAGGCAATGGCTGCGCCGCTGAGAATGCTCAGTCCCATGGCCGTCAGCACCGGCACCTTCAGCAGGGGCAGCACCAGCATCAGCACTGCAGGAACAAAAGACCAGGCTGACAGCGTAAAGGTCTGCTCAAACTCCGTCAGAAATGCATCATCCACCGCAGCCAGCGGATTTTGGAAAGAAAAAACACAATAAATCACCAGTACCAGTACCAGAGGCAGAGCGGCACTTTTCATCATTCGCTTCACGTTTTCGAAAATGTCTGTTCCCGTTACTCCAGCCACCATGTTGGCACTGGAAGATACCGGAGAGCCCCGGTCTCCGAAATACACACCGGACATGATGACGCCCGCAGTGACTACCGGATCCACCCCGCCGCTCCTGGCAAGGGTCATAAAAATCACGCCCACCGTTCCGGCCACACCGAAGGATGTCCCCAGCGCATAGCTCAGCAGACAGCTGAGAAGAAAGGTAATCAGCAGAAACATCTGCGGGGTGATCAGCTTCATGCCGTAATACACGAAAATGGTGATGGTCCCTGAAATCCGCCATACCGCCGTCAGGAAGCCGATGAAGCACATAACCTTGATGACAATCAGCGCATCCTTCATGCCTGCCGTGCCGAATCCCGCCAGCGTGCGCAGCGAAAAGCTACGGTGCTTCCCTACGCAAAGAAACGCTGCCAGCCCGGCCAGCAGCGGAAAAATCATAGAATATCCTTTGAAAAGCGCAAGCATCATGCCTGCAAGAAACAAAGCAAATGCAATGATCAGATCCATGTTACAACACTATCTCCTTCTGCATTTCAGCATCCAGCTTCCTTTTCAGTTCCGTGAAACGCTGCAGAAATGCCTGCTCCACCTGCTCCATCGGCACGAAATCCCTCGAGGCTTCTGAACGGTCAGACAGAATTTCAGAAGATATGATGACGCTCTGATCGCCCAGCAGCCAGTACAGATCCAGGGACATCATCTGATCATCGATGGCAAAGATCTGCTTCTTTTCCTCTTCATCCGGCGGCATCGGACGTCCGTCTGCATCCGTCATAAATTTTTCCCAGATTACAGCCTGCAGCGGGCCTTCAATTTCATAATACTGGGGCATCTGCTGCTTCACCGGCCGGGTCACGTCGGCGATATACGCCTCACTGCCGTCATGGAGCAGGTTGCCAAGCTGTACCCGGACAGAATATCCCCGCACTCTGGCTTCCTCCGCACAAGCCAGGCAGTGCTGCGCCACGGAATAAAAATGCTTCACATGGCCCCCGCCCCTGCATATCAAAGACAGGGCATGGGCAATATCCCGAATCTCGATCTGCTCCGGTTTCGGCTGCAGCGGATTCATCTGGATTCCCGTATATGTAATGATATCCGACATGGATTTTTCTTTTTTCATCTCTACACTTCTTTCAGTTTCTTTACACTTCTGTTATACACTATAGAAATCTTCATCCATCAGTTCCATTCCGATCGGCACCCCATCTGCGTTCTTTACGATTTTCCAAAGTGCTCTTCCCTGTTTATAGAATGTCACCATGTAATTTCCATCTGTAATGACCTGGCCGACATTGATATCTGAATCCGCTTCCATCTCCCAACGCCTGCCTGTCGTCGTATCAAG
>JBJESY010000195.1:0-14521 GCA_051883035.1 Anaerovoracaceae bacterium
TGTAAACAATTCGACGAAGGCTTTCAAGGGGCTGGGCATTTGCCCGGCCCCTTTTTTCAAACAGCATAATGCAAATAAAATAAACTCATGCTATGGCACGAAACCTGAAGAGCGAAAACAATCTGCCGAAACAGGCAGAAGGAAATAGATAAAAACTGACAGATAACTGAGAAAAAGATAACTGAGAGAAAAGGAGAGGTAGTACAATGAAAGTTGATGTATTGGTTGCCGAAATCGGTTCAACCACTACGGTTGTCAATGCCTTCAAGGATCTGGAAACGGATAACCCGGTTTTCTGGGCACAGGGGCAGGCACCGACTTCCGTACTGGATGGAGATGTGCGGATCGGACTGCAGGGGGCCATCGATGACCTTTGCAGAAAAATGAACATCGACAGTCTGGAGTATGATGAAATGCTGGCCACCTCCTCGGCTGCCGGCGGACTGAAGATGACAGTACACGGACTGGTCTATGATATGACAGCCAAGGCTGCCAAGGAAGCGGCACTGGGTGCCGGCGGTATTATTCACTATATTACTGCAGGCAAGCTGCGCCGAACCGACCTGGCAAAAATTAAAGAAATCAATCCGAACCTGATACTGATTGCCGGCGGTGTGGATTACGGTGAAAGAGACACGGCGCTGGATAATGCCGAAAAGATCCGCAGTCTGGGGCTTCATACGCCGGTGATCTATGCCGGAAACATCGAAAATCAGGAAGAAATGAAGCTGATCTTTGATGAGGAAAGCGGACAGCAGCTATATAATGTAGAAAACGTATATCCGAAAATCGATGAGCTGAATGTGGAGCCTTGCCGTAAGGTGATTCAGGACGCCTTTGAGGATCACATCACCCAGGCGCCTGGCATGGAACATGTCCGCGATATGGTCAGCGGACCGATCATCCCTACTCCGGGTGCTGTGATGGAGTGCACCAAGCTGCTTTATGACTGCCTGGGCGACCTGATTGTGCTGGATGTGGGCGGTGCTACCACCGACCTGCATTCCGTCGCTACAGAATCCGATAAGATTGCCAGAATCATGATCTCTCCGGAACCGAAAGCCAAGAGAACCGTAGAAGGAGATCTGGGCGTATATGTAAACCGGATGAAGGTCATCGAATCCATCGGCGAAGAAAACCTCCGCAAGGAATGTGAAAAGATGGGCATTGACCTGGATGAAACTCTGGCAAGCTATGTTGCCATTCCGAAAAACGATGCAGAAATCAAGCTGGTGGAACGGCTGACGAAGGAAGCCGTTCTGAAGGCGGTAGAGCGCCATGCGGGAATTATCCGCTACATCTACGGACCATCGGGCAGAAGCACCGTGGCAGAAGGCAAGGATCTGACTCAGGTGAAGTATATCGTCGGTACCGGCGGTGCACTGACCAGACTGCCGCACCGGGTGGAGATCATGGAAGAGATCGCCAAACACAATGAAACCGGCATGATGCTGTTCCCGACCGATCATGCACAGATTCTGGTGGATAACGATTATATCATGGCTTCCCTGGGCGTGCTGTCCAAACGGTACCGGAAGGCAGCCATCCGCCTGCTGGAACAGAGTTTGGGCTTCAAGTTCCCGGAAAAGAAAGCCGAAGACGAGGCCGAGCGGATTCAACGGGAGCTGCGGGAAATGGCCCTGGCAGACGAGGCGAAAAAAGCAGAACTGGCACAGCATATTAAAGAAATGGAAGAGATGGGCTACGATATGGAAGCCTACAAGAATCCGGATGATATCGGCGGTGCAACGGCGGACGAGGTAGAAGCGGCGAAAAGAGAAGCGCTGATGGCAGACCGGTCCATCAAGAAGGGAATGGATCTGGTGGAAAACGTTCCGGGCAATGTAACTTCCAGTCAGCAGGCAGATAATCCTCATGTGATGCGTGCCTGCGGCGAAGTAGACGGAAGAATGCCGGACTGCGACCATAACTGCAGACTGTGCTATCGCAAGCATTGCAAATTCCGGCAGGAATAAAAAAGAAACGGAGGAAATGAAAATGTATCCAAGACTGATTGTTGACATCAACAAGCTGAGATCCAACCTGGACGCTGTGGCAGCCATCACCAAAGACCAGGGCGGCTGCTCCCTGATGATTGTGACCAAGGGACTGTGCGCTGACCCGGAAATGGCAAAAATGGTGGCAGAGCATCCTGCAGTAAACTATATGGCAGACTCCCGGGTTGCCAACATTAAGACTTATGCGGACATGGCCCGCGCCAACGGAAAAATGACCACCCTTCTGCGGATTCCGATGCATGCGGAAGTGGAAGATGTGGTGAAATACGTAGACTTGAGCTTCAACTCGGAGCTTTCCACCATCCGTCTCCTGAATGAAGCGGCAGGACGTCAGGGCGTGAAGCATAATGTACTGCTGATGATCGACCTGGGCGATCTGCGGGAAGGCATCTTCTATCAGAATGAAGACCAGATCTTTGCGGCAGTGGAAGAGATTCTTTCCATGGAGAATATCACCCTCTACGGCGTTGGCGTAAACCTGACCTGCTACGGCGCCATCATTCCGAAAAACGACAACCTGTCCAACCTGGTGGCCATCGCCCGGAAGATTGAGGACAAATTCGGCATTCAGCTGCAGATGGTATCCGGCGGCAACTCCAGCTCCATCTATCTGATTGGAAAGGGCGAACTTCCGGAAGGCATCAACAACCTGCGTCTGGGCGAATCCTTCCTGCTGGGCAATGATACTGCCTACGGTGAAAAACTGCCTGGGACCGTCAGCGACACACTGATTCTGGAAGCGCAGATTGTGGAACTGAAGGAAAAACCGTCTCTACCGATCGGTGAAGTCGGTGTGGACGCCTTCGGACAGAAGCCGTACTATGAAGACCGCGGCATCATCAAACGGGCAATCATCGCCATCGGCAAACAGGATACCGACATCGACAGCATGGAGCCTCTGGATGAAAAAATCGACATCCTGGGCGGAAGCTCCGACCACATCATCCTGGACGTCACCAAATCCGACAAAGCATATCAGGTGGGCGATGTGGTACAGTTCGCCCTGGGGTACGGCGGCATGCTGAAGACTGCCACCAGCCCGTATGTGGAAAAGGTGTACAACAAGTAACCCTGCTTCACTTTGCAAAATCCAAAGACCCGGCGCCGGATTCACGTCTGGCGCTTTTTTGTTTGCATTCTGTCAAACTTCTGAAATTGACAGGCTGACAGAATCTGAAGATTTGGTGAAGTCGTTGACCCGGGAAGAAATCTTCGGTATAATTTAACTAAGTAAAGCAATCATAAAGGAGATGACAAGGGTAAGGGTATAAAAATTCAAAGAAGGAGGGATATGATGGAAAAGAACATTGAGGCTCTGCTGGAAAGTGCAGAAACCAGGAAAGATCTGCGGGTGCTGGTCACCATTGTGACACCGGTCATCGCTGCAGTGGCCGCACATGTTTTTGCGGAGTGTGAAGTGCCCATTCTTTACGACATAGAAGGTGAGGGGACCGCGTCGAAAGAATGGATGCAGCTTCTGCGGCTTGGCAGTTCGGAAAAAAAGATTCTGATCAGTGTGCTGCCAAAAGAGCAGGCCTACGCGATGTCGGAGAAGCTGGGACGGTGTTTGCCGCTGAAAAAAGCGGGCACGGGGATCGTGTTCACCATGCCACTAGACAGCATGCACGATTACAGTCAGACGCAGAAGGATGACGCGGGACACCAGCCGGAAAAAATGGAGTACTCCATGGTGGCTGTCATCGCAAAGAAAGGCAGCAGCGAAGAAGTCATGGACGCAGCCAGAACGGTAGGTGCTTCCGGTGGAACTGTAGTCCATGCCAGCAAAATTACCAGCGAAAAGATTCTGAACCTGTGGGGACTGTCTGAACAGGGAGACAAAGAGATTATTCTGATTCTGTCTACCGCAGAGAAGAAATCAGGTCTGATGAGTGCAATCGAAGACCGCTGCGGAAAGACGGAAGCACAGGCTAAGACGTTTGCCAGTCCGGTGGATCGGGTGGAAGGACTGGATTATTATCTGAACTGAAAATTGTATCAAAAAATGGTGTAACCACGAAATGGATACACCATTTTATTTTTGCATCTTATGAGCGGATTAAATTGTTGGAGGCTGGACGGATAAGGCATTGAGAGCAGCCAGACCTGCCGACGTAATACGGCAGCCGGAACGGCCTCTGGAAATTGTGATAAGTCCCCGTGATTCCAGTTCGGAGAGAATTTGTCTGAGATTTCCTTCGCTCATGCGGATGCCCATGTCACGAAGCTGCTGCAAAAGTGCAGTCCTGCCGATTCCATGGAAAGGTTCGGAGCCTTCATAAATCAAATTCAGAACCTGATCTGACAGGGAAGAAAAACTGGAAGCCACAAATTTTGACTGCATCGCAGATGCGGATGAGCGATGATCCGAGAAATCGGATTCCATCAAATATGCAGGGAACGAGCCCAACGTCTTGTAGTATGTAGCCACATTTTCCAGCTGACGGACGTTTCCCGGCCAGTTGTATTTCGTCAGCTGCATTTTCCTGCTTTCAGACAGTTCGTCGTATTTTTTTCCCAGAAAGCGTTCCAGCAAAGGAAGAATATCTTCTCGTCTCTGGCGGAGCGGCAAAATATCAATTGGGATAACATTGAGGCGGTAGAACAGATCCTCACGAAAAAGACCGTTTTTTACCCGTTCTTCCAGGTTTCGGTTGGTTGCTGCAATGATACGGACATCAACATTTATGATCTGGTCACTTCCGATTCGCATCACCTGCTTTTCCTGCAGAACACGAAGAAGCTGAGACTGCAGATTCGGAGAAATATCTCCGATCTCGTCCAAAAACAGTGTACCCAGATGTGCCTGTTCAAAAAGACCCGCCCGGCCTTTTTTATGTGCGCCGGTAAAAGCACCTTCCTCGTAGCCGAAGAGTTGACTTTCCAGAAGTGATTCCGGAAGGGCAGCACAGTTGATTGCCACAAACGCAGCGTTCTTTCGCGAAGAATAGTTGTGGATGGACTGTGCCATAAGCTCTTTGCCAACACCGCTTTCACCGCGGATAAGAATCGTGTAGTCAGTGGCGGCAACCTGCTTAGCCATGCTGATGCAGGAGGACATGGCAGGTGAAAGATGAACGATATCCTGAAAATGGTGAGGCGCATACATGCCTTTCTTTCTTAATTGTGTGGTCAGTTCGCTTTCAATCTGGCGCAGATTGGTCTCACTCTGCAGCGTCAGACAATAACCCATCAGCTGATCCATCAGCTTCAATGGGGTTTTTTGCAGAAGGAACTGCTCTCCGAAGAGATCAATCAGCGTGCTGTCGTCACTGCCCCGCAGGAGTTCCATAATATCCTCGCTGATGCAGTTGGCCAGAGGGCCGCTGCTGTATTTTGTAATGTTGAACAGTAGGTTTGCTTTTTCGTTAAAATAGACCATGTTATAGTCATAATCCACAACCAGTATGGCACTTTCGGAGTCTGCTATAACCAGATCAAGCATCTGGCTCTTCAGATAGTTATACAGGTAATTGTTGTGGAAACCCAGGTTTGGCTGTGCGATGGAATTCAGGTGCCGGATCAGATTGAAGTGCAGCAGGTTGGTATCCAGCTGGAGCAAGTCTACCAGCTTCAGCATGGTCGAAAAACTGATGACCCGGTACTGAATGTCGATAACTTTTTCGATGTATGGCGGGACCCAATCCGGCTCATTGGTCGTTACGGCATAGTGGATATTCCGATAGATGCCAGAGGGCTCTTTATCCGGATCCATTGGAATCAGATTCAGGTGGTTGAATCCCAGTTCATATAGTTCGTATACCGTACTCATGGTACTGACCGGTGCGTCATTTACCACCAGGACATCACTTCCGGACGGGATATCCACCATCTGAGAAATACCTTGCTTCAGAATACTGCGCTCCATGAGTATAATTTTCTTAAAATCACTGATATAATCTCGCAGCGGTGCCAGAAGGGTTTCCCTGGACACAAGGTATGCATCTCCTTCCAGGACAGTCTTCTTTTCCTGCAGATCCTTTAAAGAACAGTTTCGTATCTGAATATAATCCCCGAAGATTTCCTTCAGTGTTTCATAATTGTGGGCGACAGCTGGTGAGTCCGGGCTGAATTCTCTATAAATTACACAAACAGTTTTCATTCAAATTCTCCTTGCGAAACTGACATTGACAGATAAAACCATTATAACAAGACTATGTCGATAAATCAATAAATCTGTTTCAGCTTATTCCGTTCCAGGAGGACTTGCGGGAAAGTGCTGCCTGCCCTGCCGGCGTGATGCGGCAGCCGATTCTGCCTCGTCCAACCGTAATCAGATCCTGCACCTCCAGGTCTGCGAGAACCTGACGGAGCTTTCCGTCGCTGAGAGGGAAGCCCAGTTCGCGAAGCTGCGGCAGGAGAACTGCCCTGCCAACACCATGAAACGGAGCAGAACCGTCGGCAATCAGCTTCAGAACTTGATCGGAAAGACTGGAAATTGTGGTCTCCGTACTGCTGGCTTCCGGTTCTTTCTGCATCTGCGACACAGCCTGAGGAGAGTTAGTACGGTCCATTTCTGATAAATACGATGGGAATATACCCATGGTTTTGTAATAGGTTGCTGCATTTTCCAGCTGTCGGACATTTCCGGGCCAGTTATATGTAATCAGCTGCTGCTTTCTGTCCGCAGGTAGCTCGTCATATTTTTTTCCAAGAAATCGTTCCAGCAGGGGAAGGATATCCTCCCGTCTCTGGCGAAGCGGCACGATTTCGATGGGGATGACATTCAGACGATAAAAGAGATCTTCCCGGAAAATCCCCTGCTTGACCCGTTCTTCCAGATCCTGATTTGTAGCGGCGATGATGCGGACGTCCACATTGATGATCTGGTCACTGCCGATACGCATCACCTGCTTTTCCTGCAGTACACGGAGAAGCTGGGACTGCAGATTGGGAGAAATATCTCCGATCTCATCCAGAAACAACGTGCCCAGATGAGCCTGCTCGAAAAGCCCAGCTCGCCCTTTTTTATGGGCACCTGTAAACGCCCCCTCCTCGTAGCCGAAAAGCTGACTTTCCAGAAGAGATTCCGGAAGCGCTGCACAGTTGATGGCTACGAAGGCGGCATTCTTTCGCGAGGAAACGTTGTGGATAGACTGCGCCATAAGTTCTTTTCCCACACCGCTTTCGCCGCGAATCAGTATGGTATAGTCGGTTGCGGCCGCCTGTTTGGCCATGCTGATGCAAGAGGACATGGCAGGTGACTGGTGAACAATATCCTGGAAGTGATGCGGGGCATACAGCCCTTTTTTTCGAAGTTGTGTTGTCAGCTTGCTTTCGATCTCCCGCAGATTATTTTCATTCTGCAAGGTCAGACAATAGCCCATGAGTTGATCCACCAGCTTCAACGGTGTCTTCTGCAGAAGAAACTGCTCACCGTGAAATTCGATTAGTGTGCTGTCATCCCCATCTCGCAGAAGCTGAATAATGTCTTCGTCGATACAGTCTGACAGGGAGCCGCTACTGTTTTTTTTCATATTGAACAGGAGATTGGCCTGCTCGTTGAAATATACCAGATGATAATCGTAATCCACAACCACAATGGCACTCTCAGAGTCTGAAATAACCAGATCCAGCATCTGGCTCTTCAGATAGTTGTTCATGTAATTGTTATGAAAGCCCAGATTGGGCAGGGCGATGGAATTCAGATGACGCACCAGTTTCAGATGCAGCTGATTGGCATCCAGCTGCAGTAGATCCATCAGTTTCAGCAGGGTCGAAAAACTGATGACACGGTACTGTATATTTACAATCTCTTTGATATATGGGGGAACGCAACCAGGCTCGTTTGGGGTTACCGCATACTTTATATTCTGGTAGACGCCGGATGGTTCCTTGTCGGGATCCAGCGGAATCAGATTTAAATGATTGAAGCCCAGCTCATAGAGCTCGTATACGGTACTTAGCGTGCTGGCAAGGGCATCGTTGACAACGAGAACATCGCTACCGGAAGGGATGTCCATGATCTGAGGAATTCCCTGTTTCAGGATGCTTCTCTCCATGAGGATGATTTTCTTGAAATCGCTGATAAAATTACGTAAAGGCGCCAGGAGCGTTTCTCTGGATACAAGATAAGCGTCTCCCTCCAGCGTGCCGTTTTGCTTTTGCATCTCTTCAATGGAATAGTTCTTAATATGAATGTATTCGCCGAATATCTCCTTCAATGTTTCAAAATTATGCTCAATTGCCGGATAATTCTGGTGAAAGTTTTCGTAGATTACACATACCGTCTTCATACGCAGCAGCCATCCTTTCTCTCAATAGAATGATTATAGCAAATCATAAAAAATAATTCAATATAATTGGATAAAATTGATTTAATTGGATGAAGAAAAGAAGATGAACTGTATTGAAAAAAATACGCAACTGCTGAAAATTGTGGAATAAGAGAGAAAAGAGGATTTTGGCACATAATTTGCTTAATTAATAAGGTAGAGTTGTGGAAGGGAAAAAGAGATGGATAGAAGAATATCAATCGACGCACAGAAGATTCAGGAAAAAATGGATTACTGGAGGATTCCAGGCATGATGGTCGTTCTGCTTCAGGATGGACAGGAGGATCAGATTCAGTGCTTTGGCTGGAGAGATATGGAACGCGGGCTGCCGATGACAGAAGATTCGAAATTCTGTGTCGCATCCTGTTCTAAATCGATGACAGCGGTCCTGATTGCAGGTTTGGTGGATAAAGGTCTCCTGGATTTGGATGTTCCTGTATGTAATTACGCTCCGGAAATGAAAATGTGGGATCCGGAGACTTCCGAAAAAATGACATTGAGAGACATGCTCTGTCACAGAACAGGCCTGGGTGGATATGACATTATCTGGCCCAATGCGGATGGAAGAAGGAAGACTGCAGAAAGGCTGCGGTATCTGAAGCCGAATAAGCACTTTCGTGAGGTGTCCCAATACAGTAATCTAATTTACATCATGATTGGATATATTGCCGAACGGGTTACCGGACGCACATGGCCGGAACTGATGAAGGAATACGTTTTCAAGCCAATCGGCATGGAAAGAACCTGCTGCCTGGCAGAAGAAATTCTGCAGGATGAGAATCATGCAGAACCATACCAGGTGATCGACGGTGTACTTACGAAGCTCCCGTTCTGGAATATGGACATGGCCGGTCCTGCCGCATCCGTGAACAGCACTGCCTGCGATATGGCGAAATGGATACGCTTCCACATGAACGGTGGAAAAAATGAGAAAGGTGAGCAGGTAATCAGTGAGGCGCTGTTCACGCAGCTCCATCAGCCGCAAATCGCATATGATGACAGCGGTCGGCCGGATGAAGACTGCTATACCTGTGACGGATACGGACTTGGATGGAGAGTCGGAAGATACAGAGGGATCCGTCTTCAGAAGCATGGAGGAAAAATCGACGGATACAGCACGCTTCAGATGTATCTTCCCGACGAGAAAGTTGGATTCATCATCATGATGAATCTGCATACACCTTCAGACCCCGTATTTTATCCAATTGTATATTCCATGATGGATGAAATTTTTGGTCTTGATCCGATCGATTGGGACAAACAGTTCCGGCAAATCGGAGAATATGCCGCACCGGAGCGGTATGAAGGTTGTAAGCGCGATATGACGAAAGACGTGTTGAAGGCGGAAACGAAGGGAACTCCATTCCGGGGGAATTTATCAGAATGGGTCGGAACCTATGAAGATCCAGGCTATGGTATGATGGTGATTGAAGCACGGAACACGGAAAGTGAATGCGAGTGCTTATTCCTGACTTACCGCGGTCAGATGCTTCCGCTGCACCATTGGGGCGGAGAGTACTTCTGGATGGAAGGTGTGAAAGAAGATGTATGGACAGCCTGTGTTCCAGTGATAGTTACAAAGGAAGATAACCGATATCTGGTCTGCATAGACTATGAACCGTTAGCGGAGCCAGGTCGGTTTATCAAAATATAGAAAGTTATTGTTCCAAAAGATCAATATACGCTATGCAAAATGAAAGGAGAAAAGAAGATGAAAAAGTTATTATCTGTGCTGCTGTGCATCGCAATGATTTTTGCACTTGCAACAGGATGCGGCGGCAATTCCAACGAAGCAGACGACTCCGCAGATCGAATCGTACGCATCGGAAAAACGATGGCAAACCTTCAGACCTTAGATGTATGGCATTCATCCTTGAATCCGACATTCCAGGTATCTGATGCCATGTTTGACAGGCTGATCGATAAGAATCCGGAAACACTGGAGCTGCAGCTGAACCTGCTGGAGGACTGGCCGGAAATTTCTGAAGATCGCACTGTATACACCTTTAAATTAAAAAAAGGTGTAAAATTCCACGATGGAAGTGAATTAACCAGTGAAGATGTGGAATTTACATTCAATTATTTCTATAACAGAGATACCGCAAGCGAAAATACATGGGTTTGCGAAGTAATCAAGGGTTGCCAGGAAATGATGGCAGGTGAAGCTGACACTCTGGAAGGATTTAAGGTAATTGACGATTATACATTCTCCATTGAACTGCTTTATCCATACAGTGCGTTTGAAGCAGTTCTGGCAACTTCCATGATGCCAATCCTTCCGAAGGAAGCTCGTCTGGAAGCAGGCGATGCATGGGGAACCAGCGTGCTGATCGGTTCAGGTCCTTACAAGCTGAAATCCTTTACACCGGCAGAATACCTTGAAATGGAAGTATTTGAAGACTATCACGGAACGAAGCCGAATGTGGACGGAATTCAGATGATTAATATGGATAGTTCAACGGCACTGATGGAATGGGAAGCAGGTAATATTGACTTCTGCGAAGTACCATCTGATTTAGTAGCGGACTACCGTGAACGGTTCCCGGATCAGCTGCAGGAGCAGGTGCTGCTCGGTTCCATTCGTCTCCAGCTGAACAGTTCCATCCCACCTCTGGATGATCTGAATGTTCGCAAAGCCATTGCCATGAGTATCGACCGGGATGAAATCGTTGATGGCTACTATCAGGGTAATGTAAAGAAGTTAAACGGTATTCTGCCAGACGGTATTCCGGGATTCGATCCGAATGCAAAAGCATATGAATATGATCCGGAAGGTGCAAAGGCTCTGCTGGCTGAATCAGGATATTCAGACGGTGTTGAAATCACAGCGACCGAAAGAGAGTCCTCTGAAGGATTCAAACAGGTTCTGCAGATTATACAGGAACAACTGAAAAAAGTTGGTATTACAATGAACATTGAACAGGTTGACAGTGCATCCTACACAGAAATCAGAAGCGGAAACAGAATGCAGACGATGCTGGGCGACTGGTACGCTGACTTTACCGATGCAGATATGTATCTGTACACCCTGTTCCACAGTGATTATTCCGCAGCATATTCCAACGGTTACAGCAACGAGTGGTATGACGAGCAGGTTGAGAAAGCACGTTCCATGGAAGGCGATGAAAAAGCAGAACTGTACAAGGAACTGGATGCTTTCCTTACGATGGACGAAGTAGCTTATGTGCCTATCTTCCAGGATATGGGATTCTGCCTCTGCTCCGACAGAGTAAGCGGTGTGTTCATGAAGAAAGACTGTCTGTATACCTTCGCAAACGCATCGATCAACTAGCCTCCTTTACGCCAGCATAAAAGGCGATGAAATGGGTATGAAGTTTTAAGCAGAAAAGGCTGTCATTTCAATTGCTGTTAAAGCGAAAATGACAGCCTTGATGCATCCGAAAAGAGGTAATTACATGACAAAATACGTTACAGTACGAATTGGCCAGGCCTTGATCGTATTGTTTCTGGTATCTCTGCTCACGTTTATCATGATTAATGTAGCACCCGGAGACCCGGTTGCCGTTATGCTTGACAAGCGTGCAGATCCTGAAACGATGCAGCGTGTAAGAGAGCAGCTGGGACTGGACAGGCCTTATACAGAACAGTTCGTTTCATTCGTAAAAGGAGCTGTCACAGGGGATCTCGGGACATCATATTTTCAGCATGAACCGGTTACTACAATTGTAGCTCGAGGATTTAAGATTACAATTAAACTTGGACTGCTTGCACTGCTTGTTTCAGTAGGAATCGGTCTGGTGGTGGGTACACTTGCCGCCGTATTTCGAGGGAAATGGGTGGATCATCTGATGATGTTTCTGGCGATGCTTGGAATTTCCGCCCCGTCTTTCTGGATCGCGGTACTGCTTCAACTGGCGCTGGGGTTGCATCTGGGTCTGCTTCCGATATCTGGTGCAACACAGCCCGGATGGTTGGTTATGCCGGTGATCTGTCTGGGCATATCCTACGGTGCATCGTCTGCGCGACTGGTACGTACAAATATGATTGAAGTTCTGAGCCAGGACTATATCCGAACAGCACGAAGCAAAGGACTGTCTGAAATTGTGGTTGTAGGGAAGCATGTGCTGAAAAATGCAGGTATTTCTATTATTACATTAATCGGTATGCAGCTGAGGTCGCTGATTACGGGTGCCATGGTAATTGAAACCGTTTTCTCGCTTCGCGGGCTGGGAAGCGTTTCATACGCCGCAATTATGGCGCGTGATATCCCGCTGATTCAGGGGTGCGTCCTGTATACTGCCGTGATATATGTTGCGGTAAACTTGATTGTAGATTTGACATACGGACTCCTCGATCCGAGAGTAAGACTGTCATAAGGAGAACAATATGGGTATATTTCGAAACAGAAGAGACATGACCTTAAAGGACCTGGGGTTTACTGCAGAAGACCTGGCGTCCAGAACATTGTATCAGGATGCATGGAGAAGGCTGAAAAAAAACAAGCTGGCCATCATATGCCTGGTCTGCATTCTTGTCATAGCAGTCATTGCAATTTTTGCTCCGCTGATTGCACCTTACGATCCTTATGCTACAGACTCATATAATAAGCTGCAGGGACCGAGTGCCGAGCACTGGTGTGGTACCGACGAGCTTGGCAGAGATATTTTATCCAGAATCATATATGGTGCCAGAGTTTCTCTGCTGGTTGGGGTTGTCTGTGAGGGAATTGCAGTTCCAATTGGTGTAGTGCTTGGATGTATTGCAGGCTATTATGGTGGAATTCCTGATATGATCATCTCGAGACTGATTGAAGTGCTTGGATCCTTCCCATTCATCATCTTTGCGATGTGCATTATGTTCCTGATCGGACCGGGAATTTTGAACATTTTTATTGCGCTGGGCGTAATCGGTTGGCTTGGGCATGCACGGCAGATACGAGCAGCAGTCATCCAGCTGAAAAATGAGGAATTTATTGAAGCGGCGCGTGCTTCCGGATCATCGGATTTTCAGATTATTTTCAAACATCTGATTCCGAACTGTCTTGCAACCGTCATCGTTGTTGCAACCATTGATATTCCAAGTGACATTATGTTTGAGGCAACCCTGTCATTTATGGGATTGGGAATCCAGCCGCCGAACCCGAGCTGGGGGTCTATGATATCCGATGCACAGAACTTCCTGCGGCAGATGCCGACGTACAGTATTTTCCCGGGCATTGCCATTATGATTCTCGTTTTGGCGTTCAATACCTTTGGTGATGGACTTCGAGACGCATTGGATCCGAAGCTGAAGAATTTGTGAGGTGCGTGAAATGAAGCAGGAAAATCTACTTGAGGTGAAAGATCTTGTAACAGAATTCAAGCTGGATGACGGTACTCTGACTGCAGTGGATCACGTTTCCTTCGAACTTGGGAAGAATCAGACACTTGGCGTTGTGGGAGAATCCGGCTGCGGAAAGAGCGTAACTGCATTTTCTATTTTGCAGCTTGTATCTGCGCCTGGAAAGGTGAAATCGGGAGAAATCCTATTCGATGGAACAAATCTTTTGAAACTGAACAAAAAGGAGATGCGTAAAATCCGGGGAAAGAAAATCGGAATGATCTTTCAGGAGCCGATGACATCTCTGAATCCGGTTTATACCATTGGAAATCAGATCGATGAAGTTCTGAAACTGCATCTGAATCTGAAGCCGAAGGAGGCGAAAGAACGTACCATTGAACTGCTGCGTGCCGTAAAGATTCCACTTCCAGAACAACGTTATAATGAGTATCCGCATCAGCTTTCCGGCGGAATGCGGCAGCGTGTTATGATTGCCATGGCACTTGCATGCTCTCCGCAGATGCTGATCTGTGATGAACCGACTACGGCTCTCGACGTGACGGTACAGGCACAGATTCTGAAATTGATCGACAGCCTGAAAAAAGAAAATGGAATGTCGGTCATGATCATTACTCATGACCTGGCGGTTATATCCGAAGTAGCGGATAAAGTCATTGTAATGTATGCAGGAAGAATTGTGGAAGAAAGCGACGAAAAGGACATCTTTACCAAGCCCCTGCATCCATATACGGAAGCCTTGCTGAAATCGATTCCAAGTGATGCGAAGCGGGGAGAAAAGCTGTATATGATTGACGGAATGGTTCCGAACCTTTTGAAAGAGAATAAAGGCTGCATGTTCGCACCACGCTGTGAATATGCGAAACCCGAATGTTTTGAGACAGAACCGGAGCTGGTTCCGGTGGGAGAAGGTCGAAAAGTACGCTGCCATCT
>JBJESY010000196.1:0-2696 GCA_051883035.1 Anaerovoracaceae bacterium
GAGACACATCCATGGTTTTTTTTGATTGCTCATGCTGTGCATTTAACTTATGCACGGGTGGGGACGGGTGAGACTTATTTTGCAGCCTTAGCTGCGTTGAATCTTTTCGTTAATCTGGAAGTCTTTCTGGAAGCAGCGTTCTTAGAAATAGTCTTCTTCGCTGCAGCCTGCTTCAGCTTCTTTTCTGCAAGTCTTAACTTTTCTTCTGCCAGCTCGAAGTTGCCTTCTGCCAGTGCAGCGTCGAAGTTCTTCAGAACAGCCTTCAGATGAGACTTGATTCTTCTGTTTCTTGCAGTCTTCTTGTCAATTACTCTGATTCTTTTCTTTGCGGATTTAATGTTTGCCATTTGTTATTCACCCCACTATTATAATTTTTAGCCTGTCCCTCGGTGGCGACTTCGGGACATAAATTCGCAACCTAAATTATATATGAATAACCTTGAAATTGCAAGGAAAAATAAGAAAATATCCCTGAAAATACGAAAAAACTCTGAAAAAGAGCAGAGAAAGGAGCATGAAAGAACCATGCAGATGAATTACAGAACCGACCTGGCCGTGGAAACCCAGGAAATCCTCGAAAAAAAGGAAAAACTCACCGGTTTTACGCGGAAGTCCCGCCAGCTGGACGAAGACATCAGCGTCACCTCCATCACCATCGAAGACGAAGAAGGGGAGCGGGCTTTCGGCAAACCTAGGGGCACCTACATCACCGTGGAAGTGAAGGGCATCCTGGAGCAAAAGGACAAAATCGCCGACCGCGCAGCCCATGCCCTGGCCGCCGAACTGAAAGAGCTGATCCCCTTCCACTACTATCTGAAGGCCCTGGTGGTGGGCCTGGGAAACGAAAAGGTGACCCCCGACAGCCTGGGCCCCCACACTGTGGACAAGGTGAAGATCACCAGCCACCTGTTCAAAATCTACGACTGCGACGGCGACTGGGAAATGGGCAACGTCAGCGGCTTCAATCCCTCCGTCACCGGCGTCACCGGCATGGAGACCGCCGAAGTCATCGAAAAAGTGGTCCAGCTGGTGAAGCCGGAGGTAGTCATCATCATCGACTCCCTGGCCGCCAAAGACATCCGCCGCATCAGCACCACCATCCAGGTCTGCGACACCGGCATTTCCCCCGGCGCCGGCATGGGCAACCGGCGAAAAGAAATCTCCGAAAATACCCTGGGCTGCCGGGTCATTTCCATCGGCGTGCCCACCGTCATCGACTCCCGCACCCTGATCCTGGACGCCGCCGAAGGCATCGCCCCATGGAACGAAAAAGAAGTGGAGCGGTACCTCTCCGGCCGGGACCTGGACATGATCGTCACCTCCACCGACATCGATCAGATCATCCAGGACTTTTCCCAGATCATCGCCGATGCCATTAATATTACCCTGCACCCCGGCATATACTCTTAAAGCGGGGAGGGTCATCTATGAAAAAACATTTTCTGCGCGGTCTGCTGGCGGTGTATGCTGCCAGCACGCTGCTGTTTACGGCGTTTCTGCCAGCGGATTCGTCACAAAATCTATCCGCCCGGGATTTTTCTCTTTCGGCGACGGATTTCGGGGTGCTTTGCATCAGTTCGGTCTATCCGGGGGCCGTGGCCCAGCTGGCCGATTCCAGAGATAATGAGGCCCCCGGGGATGGAACGGGGACAGATGGGTCAGCCGGAGGGTTCGCCGCGGGGTCTGCCGGAGGGGGCGCAAACGGTTCCGCTGACCAGCAGTCCGACGGGCAGGCTGGCGTGTCGAAATCTGTCGCATCGCCAAACGCCGATAAACCGGAACCCGTAGTCTTCGGGAAAGAGCCGGCTGTGCTGATTTTGCACACCCATGCAACGGAAACCTATCTGCCGTCCGACGAAGGCAACTACCACTCGAAAAAGAAGGAAAACTCCGTCCGCGACGTAGGCGAGGTGCTGGCCAAAAGCCTGGAGGAAGAGGGCATCGCCGTGGTCCACGACCTGACCCTCCACGACAATCCGTCCTACAGCAGCTCCTACAGCCGGTCCGCCGAGACCGTGCAGATTTTGCTGGAAAAATACCCGACCATCCGCTGCGTCATCGACCTCCACCGGGACGCCACCGCCTCCGATGCGCCCGGCGCCACCCTGTCCGTGGGCGGCAAAACCTGCGCCAAATACATGTATGTGGTCAGCACCGCCGTGCCCAACTACAAGGCCAACCTGAAGCTTATATCGGCGATGAACGATATCGCCGCCGACAAGCACAGCGGCTTCACCGGCACCGTGCTGGAGCGGGGCTATCCGTACAACCAGAGCCTGGCCGACCGGTACCTGCTGGTGGAATTCGGAAACAACCGCAACGACATCACCGATGTGCGAAACACCGCCCGCATCTGGGGCAAAATCCTGGCCCAGGCCCTGAAGGCGGGGTACTGATGGGCGTGGATTGCCGCGGCGCTCAGGGGCATCCGATGCCTGCGGTTAGTCTAAACTAATGCAACAATAAAGGACGATTTTTGCTCCAAAAACACGTAAAAACCATTCGGATTTCTCGAATTTCTTCCGAATTCGCCCCAATTTTACCGTTTTTCTTCGCAAAATCCGCAATTTTTACGTGCATTTCGCAAAAAAACGCTTTATATTGTTGAGTTGCATAAGACTAACCGCACGCCGAACGAAATGTCTCCGTGCTGACAAAATGTCTCCATGCTGGCATAATGTCTCCATGATGGAAGA
>JBJESY010000197.1:0-2684 GCA_051883035.1 Anaerovoracaceae bacterium
ATATCGGCTTTTTTTATCATAAACACTCCTGCAAATGAGGCAGACTCCCGGGCCTGCCTGCAATATTTCGACACGAAAGGATCATAGATTATGGCAATCGCAAATAAACGATGCGAGCCGCGGCCTCGGAATCGGATGCACGATGGCGTTCTGCTGTGCAGCGGGCCATGCCGCAGTATGCTCCGGCACATTCTCGCAGTGCTTCTCATACTGCTTCTTATTATACCACAAGCCGGCTGCAGCTCCAATGGAGAAAATTATCAAGGCATCGCCAAAACCGGATTTTATCTGGACACGGTATGCACCATCACCATTTACGGCGTGGATCCGGACAGCGATCTGGGAAAAGAGCTGGCAGAAGTAGACGAGGAAGGACAGCAAAAGCAGATCTTTCAGCTGATTACCGATGCATTCCTGGAATGCGACCGCTGCGAAAAGATTCTGAGCAAAACCCTTGATTCCAGCGAGATTTCGAAGATTAACGCTGCCGGCGGTCGGACGGTGACGGTCAGTGACATGACGGCGGAGGTGATTGAAAAGGGTCTGGAATACGGAACCCTATCAAACGGTGTTTTTGATATCACCATCGGGAAGGTTACCGATCTGTGGAATTTCCATGATTTTCAGACCGAAGACATCGCAGACGGCGAAGGAGGAGCCGGTGAAGGGACAGATCCGCTGCCGGATCCGGAACTTCTGAAGGAAGCCGTCCGCCACGTGGACTATCGAAAAGTCAGTGTGGACGAAGACCAGGTTGCCTTACAGGATCCGGAAATGGAGATCGATCTGGGCGGCATCGCCAAAGGATATATCGCAGACCATCTGACACAGTGGCTGGAAGAGTGCGGCGTCGTCAGTGCGGTCATCGATCTGGGAGGAAATATCGTAGCCATCGGCGGCAAATCCGCAGGGCTGCTGGAACTTCCGCAGCAGGACTTCACCATCGGAATCAAGGATCCCCAGTCGGAATCCGGACAGCTTTTGGGTATATTTGAATGCAGTGACAAAACCGTGGTCACCTCCGGAACTTATGAACGGTATGTGGTGAAGGACGGGAAGAAATATCACCATATTCTGAATCCGGAAACAGGCTGGCCTGCAGAGACCGATGTGAACAGCGTGACCATCATTACCGAAAAAAATCGCGCAGTGGATGGGGACGGCCTTTCCACCACCTGTCTGGCACTGGGCGTCGAAAAGGGAACTGCACTCATCGAAAGCATAGAAGGGGCGGAAGCCGTCTTCGTGGATCTGGATGGCAACATTACTTCTACCAGCGGGGCACCGGCTCTGACCACGCGATAGCACCCACGACCACACGCTGATCATGCACGACCATACCCTGAGCAGGCAGTGATCCTGGGCATTCTCACAGCGCCGGGCGAAAATATTTTGTAGGAAATAACAAAAAATAAGAAAAACACTTGTGTTACGCAACCGACAGGAGTATAATATTTGCATGAAATTTTAACAGCAATACTTAAAGTAAAATATAAGCGAAAAGAGGGATTACCAATGGACAAGAAAAATATCGACTGGGGCAATCTGGGCTTCGGATACATGCAGACAGACAAGCGTTATGTAAGCACCTGGAAAGACGGGGCATGGGATGAAGGCGGTCTGGTAGATGACGCAAACATCACCATGAATGAATGTGCCTGCGTCCTCCAGTATGCACAGACTGCGTTCGAAGGTCTGAAGGCCTATACCACGGAAAAAGGAAAGATTGTGACGTTCCGTCCTGACCTGAATGCACAGAGACTGCAGGATTCCTGCCGCGGCCTCTGCATGCCGGTACTTCCGGAAGAAAAATTCCTGGAGGCAGTAGACCAGGTGGTAAGTGCCAATGCGGCATACGTACCGCCGTTCGGCAGCGGCGCCACTTTATATATCCGTCCGTACCTGTTCGGTATCAATTCCGTCATCGGCGTAAAGCCGGCAGATGAATTCCAGTTCAGAATGTTCTGTACACCAGTTGGCCCATACTTCAAGGGCGGCGTAAAGCCTCTGACCATCCGTGTCAGCGACGTGGACCGTGCTGCCCCGCATGGAACCGGAAACATCAAGGCTGGCCTGAACTATGCCATGAGTCTGAGAAACATCACCGATGCCCACGAAAAGGGATTTGATGAAAATATGTATCTGGATCCGCAGACCAGAACGAAAGTAGAAGAAACCGGCGGTGCAAACTTCCTGTTTGTGACCAAGGATGGTACGGTGGTTACGCCGAAGTCCGGCAGCATTCTGCCGTCTATCACCAGACGTTCCCTGGTTTATGTGGCAGAGCACTACCTGGGCCTGAAGGTGGAAGAACGGGAAATCTACAAGACTGAGCTGAAGGATATGGCAGAGGCTGGTCTTTGCGGTACTGCTGCTGTTATCTCTCCGGTTGGAAAGATTGTGGATCACGGCGAAGAAATCTGCTTGCCGTCCGGCATGACTGCAATGGGCCCTGTGACCCAGAAACTGTATGATACCCTGACCGGCATTCAGATGGGCAAGATCGAAGCACCGGAAGGCTGGATTCGTGTCATCGCGGAATAATTCCGATTACTGCGGGAAGCAGATCCGAAAAATGAGAATTCAAGGAGCAGTCTCATGCAGGCTGCTCTTTTCTTGAAAACGAAAACTTACAGAAAAAAGGACCAAGTATATGAAAGATTTAAAATTTGCAGAAGAGATCA
>JBJESY010000198.1:0-2684 GCA_051883035.1 Anaerovoracaceae bacterium
GGCTGCCATGACCATCATTGATAATGAAACAGGTTATGTCAAAGCCATGGCCGGCGGAAGGAAAGTAAACGGCAGAATGATCCTGAATCGTGCAGTTGCAACACGCCAGTCCGGTTCTTCCATTAAGCCGCTGACCGTCTACTCCGCTGCTCTGCAGAAGAGCTTCGAGCTGGAGGCGGAAGGGAAGACCTTCCCTCTCACCGATTCCGAATACGGATTCCAGGGGGATGATTTATGGGGCAATTACCTGACTGCTGCATCTATCATTGATGACGAACCAACCACGGTCAACGGAAAGAAGTGGCCGGTAAACTCCCCTGCGGGTTATAACGGTCTTCTGACCATGCGCCGCGCACTGCAGAAATCTCTGAATATCTGCGCAGTGAAAATCATGCAGCAGACAGGTACCGATTACTGCTTTGACCTGGCGGAAAAATACGGTCTGACCACGCTGATTCGTGAAGGAGATGTAAACGATAACAATCTGGCTGCTCTGGCACTGGGCGGTCAGTCCAAGGGTGTCACCACGCTGGAAATGGCCAGCGCATACACTACCTTCGTCAATGACGGTGTGCATAAGAGCTACAATGTTTATACAAAAGTTACCACCAGAAACGGCGATATTCTTCTGGAAGCGGATACTACAGAAAATGAAGTGCTGGATCCTGGTGTTGCCTGGATCATGCGCGACATGCTCCAGTCTGACATTACCGAAGGAATTGCCGGTGCAGCTGCTGTATCCGGTGCAAAGGCCGGTGGTAAGACAGGTACCACCTCGGATCAGTTCGATATCTGGTTTGACGGTTTCACTGCGAAATATTCTGCAGCTCTGTGGATTGGAAGTGACATCAACATCAAGCTGTCTTCCATGTCCGGTACTGCTGCCCGCCTCTGGGGACGGATCATGAATCAGATTCCGGGCGTCGCATCCGGCACATATTCAGCAAAACCTTCCAATGTAATTTCCGTATCCATCGATACCAAGAGCGGTCTGCTGGCAACAGAAGCAAGCGGCAGTGATGTGAGAACGGAATACTTCACGAAGGGCACCCAGCCTACGGAAACATCCACGCTCCACCAGACCATGGATGTCTGCTCCGAATCCGGATATCAGGCAACCCCATCCTGTCCGGATGTGGAAACCAAAAGCGGCATTTTACGTCCGTACACGCCAAACAAACGGGTTGCGGATATTGAAAGAGAGCTTCCGCACTACTACTGTAATCTGCACAACCCGGATCCGAATGTATATAAGGTGAAAAAAGGTCTTGAGGTCACCATCGTTCAGCCTGGAGAACTGACAGAGCCAGAGGATCCTGGCGAAGGCGAAGATCTGCTGATTCCGGATGACCCGGACGAACCGATTCCGGATAATCCGGTCACTCCAGTCATTCCGGATGATACGGAAGATCAGGGTGAAGACAGCGGAATTCTTTAGAAAGAAAACAGGTGCAGTCACCGGGGAACCGGCAGCTGCACCTTTCTTTTTCGTCATTACTTATTTTCTGTTTTTCGTACAGTACGATTCATGCAGTACGATTCGTACAGTACGAAATGCTCTAAATCTTCTTAAAATCCTTCACTCGCTGCACCACGTCGTCCGCACCGAATACTGCGGAGCCTGCCACCGCGATATCCACACCAGCCTGCTGTACCTCCGCTGCATTCTGCAGTGTCACACCGCCGTCAATTTCAATGGCGAAGTTCAGCCCTCTTTCTGCACGGATCGCAGCCAGTTCTCTCACCTTTTCCAACGCAGCCGGAATGAATTTCTGCCCGCCGAAGCCTGGATTGACGGACATAATCAGTACCAGATCCACATCATCCAGAATGCAAGACAGCACAGAAACCGGCGTTGCCGGATTGATGGAGACTCCTGCCTTCATACCTTTGGCACGAATGTGCTGTATGGTTCTGTGCAGATGTATGCAGGCTTCCTGATGCACCGTGATATAAGCTGTCTGATCCGTCACGAAGTCATCAATGTACTGATCCGGATTCTCAATCATCAGATGCACGTCAAAGGGTACCGCAGTCCTGCCCTTCAGGCTTTTCATCACAGGCGCACCGAAGCTGATATTCGGTACAAAATGGCCGTCCATTACATCGACATGTACATAGTCAGCACCGCCTTCCTCTATTTTTTTTACGTCCTCTGCCAGTGCCGCGAAATCGGCAGACAGAATGGATGGAGCAAGCTTCATAATTTCTTTCCTTTCTCAACCTGTGGATATATAGTATCAGTATCTAATCAGTATTTTTTTCTGCTGCGAATCTCATCCAGATTGGCAAGATAAGACGCATATCTTTTTGGATGAATCCTTCCTGCCTCCACAGCGCTGCGCACGGCGCAGTCCGGTTCACTGCGATGGCGGCAGTCATCATACCGGCATCGGCCCCGCAGCGCTTCCATTTCCGGATAAAATCCTGCCAGATTATCTTCTTTAGCTTCCAGTATCTCAAAAGAGGTAAATCCCGGTGTGTCGTATATCATTCCACCGTTCTGCAGCTGAAAAATCTCCACATGGCGTGTGGTATGCCGTCCCCGGCTGGTTTTCTGACTGATCGCACCGGTTTCCATATTTGCCTCCGGATGCAGATGGTTTAGTATTGTGGATTTCCCCACACCGGAAGGACCTGCCAGTGCAGCCTTCTTTCCGGATACAAGCTTTTCCAGTTCTGCA
>JBJESY010000199.1:0-2673 GCA_051883035.1 Anaerovoracaceae bacterium
CTGCTCCCGATTTCCGACGGCATGGATTGTGTAGGCCGTTGTGATGCGTCGGGTGCAGCCGATGGCGCCGGCGTCGCAGGTGTCGGCAGCATTCCAGGTGCCGGCAGCGTGCTGAATGCCGGCGACCTGAGCTACGACCCTGCCACTGCCCGCCACGACCCGTCCGCCAGATACATGGAAGAAATCCATGAAATGGCCGTAACCGGAAAGACCATCGGCGGCGCCATGAGTACGAAGATGCCCGTTCCAAACTGGGACGACATCCTGCTGCTGGGCGGTCAGCTGAACCCTGCCCCGCTTAACGACGGGGATCCGGTGGATACCAGAACGGTCATCGGCAAACATGCGAAGAAGCCGATGGTTCTGGAAAGCCCGATCTATATTTCCCACATGTCCTTCGGTGCATTATCCCGGGAAGTGAAGGTGGCGCTGGCCAAAGGCTCCGCCATGGCGAAGACCGCCATGTGCAGCGGCGAAGGCGGCATCCTTCCGGAAGAAAAAGAATCGTCATACAAATACATATTTGAATATATCCCGAATAAATACAGTGTGACCGACGAAAACCTGCGCAGCTCCGACGCCATCGAAATCAAAATCGGCCAGGGCACCAAACCTGGCATGGGCGGCCACCTGCCAGGTGAAAAAGTGACAGCGGAAATCGCTGCTATCCGCGGCAAGAAGCAGGGTGAAGACATTCAGAGCCCGAGCAAGTTCCCGGAAATCAACTCGAAGGAAGATCTCCGCGCTATGGTTTCCATGCTGCGGGAGCGTTCGGAAGGACGCCCGATCGGCATCAAGATCGCTGCCGGAAACATCGAGCGTGATCTGGAGCACTGCGTTTTCGCAGAGCCGGATTTTATCACCATCGACGGCCGGGGCGGTGCCACCGGTTCAAGCCCGCTGTTCCTGCGGGAGGCAACCACGATCCCGACGGTCTACGCTCTGGCACGGGCCAGAAAGTATCTGGATGCAGTTCATGCGGACATCGATCTGGTTATCACCGGCGGCCTGCGGGTATCTGCTGATTTCGCCAAGGCACTGGCCATGGGTGCAGACGCCATCGCCGTAGCCAGCGCACCGCTGATCGCAGCGGCCTGCCAGCAGTACCGCATCTGCGGTACCGGAAGCTGTCCGGTCGGCGTAGCCACCCAGGATCCAGAGCTGCGGAAGCGTCTTCAGGTGGATGTGGCTGCCCAGCGGGTTGCCAACTATCTGAACGTATCCACCGATGAACTGAGAACCTTCGCACGGGTAACCGGAAACACCTCGGTTCACGGCCTATCCATGAAAAACCTGGTGACCCTCAATAGCGATATGGCTGCCTACACCGGCATCCGCCACGCAGGTCAGCCATGTGAAGAATACAATATCACCCCAGCCGCAGCCGGAGAAATCGGGCGGGCGGATTTTGAAAAGAAAGAAGAAATCAAGGAGGAAAAAACAATGAAAAAGTACAAATGCACGATTTGCGGAGAAGTTTTTGAAGTGAAGGACGGCGAAACCCCGGTTTGCCCGCTTTGCAAAGCCACCGGCGACAAGCTGGAACTGATCGAGGAAGCTCCGGCTAACAAATACGCAGGCACCCAGACGGAGAAAAACCTCCACGCCGCATTTGACGGAGAATCCGGCGCCAGAAACAAATACACCTATTTTGCTTCCGTTGCAAAGAAGGAAGGCTACGAACAGATCGCCGCACTCTTCCTGAAGACCGCCGAAAACGAAAAGGAACACGCCAAGATGTGGTTCAAGGAACTGAACGGCATCGGTGACACCGCTGCCAACCTGGCCGCTGCTGCTGCCGGCGAAAACTACGAATGGACCGACATGTACGAAGGCTTTGCCAAGACTGCCGAAGAGGAAGGCTTCCCTGAACTGGCTGCCAAGTTCCGCATGGTTGCTGCCATCGAAAAGCACCACGAAGAACGCTACCGCGCCCTGCTGAAGAACGTGGAAACCGCTGCAGTCTTCGAAAAGAGCGAAGTGAAGATCTGGGAATGCCGCAACTGCGGTCACCTGGTGGTAGGCACCAAGGCGCCGGAAGTTTGCCCGACATGCGCGCATCCGCAGAGCTACTTCGAAGTGAACGCCGAAAATTACTAATCCCCGAAATACCCGGAACTGAAGAGGTTTGCCTTGCGCAGACCTCTTTTTTCATTTAAAATGGAAGCATCAAAAGGCGTGCACCGCGCTGCGAAACGGCGCAAAATGTGTGAAACGGGAGGATTTGTTATGAAACGTTTGCGTTCTTTTCTGGTTTTTCTTTTGATTCTGACTTTGGTCTTTTCCCTGGCTGCAGTTCTTTCCGGCTGCGCAAAATCCGACGTGTCCGGCGGTTCCGGTAATTCAGGCACTTCCGAAGGCCCCGATGGTACGGGTTCCTCGAATGGCCCGTCATCCTCCGATTCCGGTTCTGCCGGATATCAGCTGTCCGCCCAGTCCTTCACCGTGGAAACCGAACATCTGGCATATGGAGATCAGGATGTGGTGCCCGGTCAGGACCTGGCCACGGGTGAGATACAGTATCTGCAGCTGGAGGAAGCCGGCCGAAAGGATTTCAGTGCACTGGATGAGATGCTGCAGAAACAGAAAGAAACGCTGGTCTCCGATGGGATCGATCGTGTCGCAGAGTTCGGTCAGAGTGCCCTGGAATATGAGGATTACAAAAGGGAAGAC